>JAGWBV010000034.1 GCA_021295715.1 Candidatus Poribacteria bacterium
GCATCGTCGTCTGGTTGACAACACCGATACGCTTGAGGTGGACAGTGGGATCAAAACCCGGAGAGAATCGGTCTGCAAACTTTTCAAAGAAGAACGCCGCATCTTTTTCACCCGATATCACCGTGGCTAAAGCCTGAGCCTCCGAAAGGTCACGAACAACGACAACAGGCGCGCCTGCTTGGGCATGGGAAAATGTCGCCCGAGTTTCTTCATGGTAACGTTTTCCGTGGATTACAACAGTGTACTCCTGCTTTCCGATTTCCTCACTCCGCCGCCAAACTTTTTCAACGAACGGACACGTCGTGTTATATGCCGTGAGGGTAACACCGCGCGCTCTGAGTGCCTGTTCTACTTCAAGAGTTGTCCCAAAGGCAGGAACGATGACAACATCGTCAGGCATTAGAATATCGAAGGGAAGGAGTGGCGTTCCAGCGGTATCCATCAGAAACTGGACGCCGCGCTCTTTCAGGTTTTCGTTGACATGCGGATTGTGGATAATTTCGGAGAGTAGAAAGATACGCTTGTCTGGGTTTTCTGCCAACGCCTGATAGGCAATTTCAATAGCGTTTTCAACGCCGTAGCAGAATCCAAAATGGCGGGCGATTTTAAAGCGGACGGGTCCGAAATCCAATAAAGTCGGCGAAAGGTCTCGCTTTCGGGCATCCATCTCTCGGCGCGCATGTTTAACGACGGAAATCACCGGACTGTGATAGAAATGAGGGAGTTTAAAAGTCCGCGGCATTTTTTAATTTTACCTTGCAGTTAAACAACGTAGTGCTGTGTCAAGTTGAGTTTGATAGTATTGTCAGTTGGGTTGAAGGGATTTTCCCTGTAGGGGCAGTCCCTTGTGCACAGCAGTAGGTCGGTTTTCAGAGGAAAGGGGTGCGTAGCAACGCGAACCGATAACCATTTTTAGGCACTCAGGACTTTTCGTCCCTTGGCGCGACGGCGTGCAATGGTTTGTCTACCATGCCGAGTAGACATCCGTTTCCGGAAACCCATTTTATTTTTTCGTTTCCGACGATGCGGTTGATATGTGCGCTTCATGTTTTTTATGTTCCTTGCGGTTGGGTCAGCACAGTTGAGGGTTTCACAAACTGTGTTCTATATCTGCCTTCCATTGCGGGAAGGATTTGTAACCCTGATTCTTTCAGGCTTCGCAGTTAGGGTTAATCGTTAAAAAAATGTATTGCCAGAATGATGTTACACTTGGCTTTAAAATGATACCTTATTTATGGATGTTTGTCAAATTTTTCGTCCGGCTTGCTTAACTTCAAAGAATCGACTTGGTGATAGACCCCCAGCTAAAACATGGGGGCTTTGACACCGAATTTGATCAAATTTCGATTTCAGTCCAGAATAAGCGGAAATTGCAACATGAGATTTCCAGGCTAACAATGCTCGTAGCCTGCAACAACGGCGCAGGCGGATTTAAGAAACGCACGTTAAAGTCTTAACACCCGTTGTTTCTCCGTAAGGAAAAATTAAAAAATAAAATGTTGACATTTCTGCAATAGAATGGTATGATATTTTTCATAAGTAATAATTTTTTCATAAGAACGGTATCATGATTTTATCATAGTTTCTTACAGGAAATATGCTCATGCGGCACACCCCAAATGAAATTTGGCTGGAAATATTGGAAAAACTCAGTGATACAGCAAGGCAGGATGTCTACCTTCACCAAGCGGTTCCGCTGTCAATTACAGCGGATGCGTTGAATATAGCCGTTCCGTCTGCGTACACGCGGGCAAGGATTGAGGAGCGTTTTCGGGTTGATATACAACGGGCATTGGCAACGCTCATCGGGGCACAATGTGCCCTAATTCTTACCGTAGACGAACCCACGTCCGAGGGCAACGAAGACTCCAGAAAAACGCAGAACAAAGAGAATTTTAACCAATTGCCCGATGCAAATCGAACATCTCACACGCATGCCTCTGCACCATCAATACAGGATGAAACAGGGTTGAATCCGAACTATCGATTCGATAGATTCATTGTTGGTTCCAGCAATATGATTTGTCACGCCACTGCCTTAGCGGTCTCGGAAAATCCCGGACGCGATTATAACCCGCTCTTTATCTATGGCGGTGTGGGATTGGGAAAAACCCATCTGCTACACGCAATCGGGAATCGACTCTTAGCATACCAACCCGATAAGAAAGTCCTCTACGTCACATCAGAAACCTTTATGAACGAGTACGTCGAGTCCATCGTCAATCGCGGATCCGCACAAGGTTTCCGGACAAAATACCGAACCGCAGATATGCTCTTGATTGATGACATACAGTTCTTACAAGCCAAGGAGGGGACACAAGAGGAGTTCTTTAATACCTTTAACGCCCTTCACATGAACTCAAACCAGATAGTCATGAGCAGTGACCGAACACCTGACAACCTCGTAAACCTTGAAGAACGCCTCCAATCTCGGTTCCAATCAGGCATGGTCGCCGAAATCAGCATGCCACAATTCGAAATACGGATCGCTATTCTCCGACAAAAATGCCGAGACCAAGGGTTGGAGAACCTCCCTGATGATGTGCTCAGTTACATCGCTGAAGTGGTTAGAACCAATATCCGAGAACTTGAAGGAACCCTTGTGCGGTTAATTGCGCAAGCGACAATCCTCAAAGAAGATTTGACCTTAGACTTCGCACGGCAGGTTCTCAGTGATATCGGGCCCCCTTCACCCATTCGACACCGAAAAACTGCCACGTCGAGAGCAATCCAAGCAACTGTTGCCGATTACTTTGGAATTCAAACAGAGGAACTCGTATCCCAGAAACGGACAAAGGAATTGGTGCAAGCGCGTCAGATCGCTATGTACATGTGTAGAGAACTGACAGCAATGTCATATTCAAATATTGCACAGGCGTTTAATAGGGAAGATCATACCACTGTTATCCATGCTTGCAGACAAATAGAAAAATTGACTGAGGAAAATGACGAAGAGCGACAAACGATCCTCCAATTAATTAATCAATTCCGTTAACAAAATCCGAGAGGACTACCCTCCGAATTTCCACTTTTCCGCTCGCAGTCGTCCCTTTTTCAGTCTTAAAATGCTCTTTAAACCTGTGGATAACCTGTGGATAACTTGTGGATAACTCTGTTGTTCTTTGTGGATAACTTGTGGATAACTTGTGGATAAGTCAAAAATTCTTAGCGTCTGTGGATAACCTGTGGATAAGTCAAAAAGTTATCCACAGGTTATCCACAGGCACTTGTCAATGGTCACAAGGGTTTAAGCGAGTTATCCACTTATCCACAGCCCCTATTACTACTACTACAGTATATAATATATATATCGTAATTAGTACAATTAATAGGGTTGTGGATAACTTCAGAATTCAAGAAGAGGTTAAGCAGGATTAAAAAAGTTGTTAACAATATACGAAAAAATTATTAACAACTTCCAGAAAAGTTACGGGGTCCAAAAATTTACGCACGACACCGAGAAACGGTATCAATCTCATGTTACACCCCTCAAACACATGCTGCTAAATAATATTATTCTCCGCAATTTCCGCAATTATGTCGACTGCGAAGTGAGTTTTTCCAAGCCTGTCAATCTAATTATTGGCGGCAACGCGCAAGGGAAAACGAGTCTACTCGAAGCAATCTATTTCCTGTGTACTGCTGAATCACATCGAGCAACTCGCGATGGTGAACTCATTCGGCACAACGAAATGGGATTTTATCTCAAAGGAACGTTAGGAACGAATAATAATGATATGATGTCGCTTGAGGCGACGAAGCGGACACGTGGACAGTTTAAACTTAAAAAGAATGGTGTGCTTCAAACGAAACGCTCTGAATGGATTGGACAGTTTAATGCGGTGCTCTTCTCACCGGAGTCACTGGTATTGGTGAAAGGCGGTCCCGCAGAACGTCGAAGGTTTTTAGACTTACTCATCTCACAAATCGACAGCATCTACCTAAAAAATTTGCAGGAATATAGACTGGTTCTCAGGCAACGAAACGAACTTCTTAAACAAATTCGGACAACGTTAGTGGACGCAGCACAGTTAGATGCCTGGGACAAACTTTTAATTGCACACGGCACTGCAATTATCATAAAGCGATTAGAAATTTTTTACCAACTGAAAGATTACGCCATGCAAAACCACCAAAAACTCACTGGTGGTAAAGAAAGCATCGCCTTGACATATTGCTCCTCACTGGTGCGGAGCAATATGTCAAGGCATAATGCACACAGTACAACAGATAAAGACACCGGAAAATTAGAGGAACCAGAGATTGGGTACCTTCAAACCAAAACCGAAACCGAGATAGAAAAGGATTTCGACGCGGCTTTAAACGCATCACGCGGTGCTGATTTACAGAGAGGTACAACCCTCGTCGGACCGCACCGCGACGATTTTCTCATCGAATTGGAGAACGCGTCTGCAACACCCAGTCCTGATCCGGAAAGCGAAAATTGCTTGAAAGTCGCAGGCGCTGAGGAGACGGAGATCGACGCGGAACAGTCCGAAAGTCAAAATCCATTTCCAACATCCGAAATCGGAACATTTCGAGAAGGCGCGCGAGCTTACGGATCTCAGGGTCAGCAACGGACGATAGCGTTAGCACTCAAACTGGCAGAATTAGAGTTAATCCGAGCCATAACGGGGCAGGATCCGATCGTCCTTCTCGACGATGTCACCTCAGAATTAGATTACAAGCGAACGGAATACCTATTAAACGTCCTCCAAAATTTGAGCGCGCAAACCTTCATCACTGCGACCCATGCTGAGCCACTCGTGCACCACCTAAACCAACCAAACGTTTTAACAGTAGAAAATGCCCAGATAGACCAAGCCTCGAAAGTAATTTTAAATGATGAGTAACTTTGGATTCACTGAAAACCGTTACGGAACGAAGTGAAACAACCGCCAAAAGTCAATCGTTAAAAAAATGGACAAAACCCGTAACTTACACCACCTTCTCGCTGAGCTCATCCGAAAACGCGATCTTGAGCCTAAGATGCTTGAGCAAAAAGTTTTCGTGCTTTGGGCGAAATACCTTCGGACCCACATTAGCATGCCCCTTAGCACCAAAACTGTGCCCGTGTCGTTGTCAGATGGTATCCTGAAAATTTATACAGAATATCCTGCTTATAAAACAGCCTTGTCGTTCCATAAGCCGAAGATCTTAGCCGACATAAACGCTGAATTAGGACAATCCGCGCTCACAGACTTGCGGATAGAAATACGCCCACTTCGCTCTGCAGAATCTCATGAGACTGAAGATAAGCCTTCAAGTGCAAAAGCTTTAAAAGGAAACGCTACCATGAATCGTAACATCCGCCAAGTCACACCTGAACAATTAGAGAAAATTGAACAAACTCTGGCAAGCGTTTCCGATCCCCAACTCAGAGAATCCTTGTGGCAGCTATTCACTACGCAAAGTAAGGATGAACCTTGACAAAATTGTTGAAATAGGGTACAATTTAATTACGTTAAGTAACGTACGCGTAAGGAGGTATACAAGGAATTTTCCAAAAAACGGGGACCAACCCTACTAAAAATTCCCACTGCAAATCAAACCATACCCGTTAGGGTAATTCACAGCGAGGAACTACATTAAAAATGTCAAAAAAAGCACGAACATATACAGCAAGCGATATACAAATCCTTGAAGGGCTTGAAGCCGTCAGAAAACGTCCAAGTATGTATATCGGCAGCACGGGTCCCGCCGGATTACACCATCTCGTCACAGAATTAGTTGACAACTCCATAGACGAAATAGGTGCCGGTTACGGAACACACGTCGAAGTTAAACTTCATCGCGATGGTAGTGTAACTGTCAGTGATGACGGTCGAGGCATTCCTGTTGATACGCACGCGACAGGAGTTTCCGCCCTTGAAGTCGTCATGACCACACTGCACGCTGGCGGCAAATTTGATGGTCGAGAACAGGTCGGCTACCAAACCGCTGGCGGTTTGCACGGTGTTGGTGCTTCCTGTGTCAATGCCCTCTCTGAATGGCTCCATGTTCAAGTCTATCAAAATGGAGATATCTACGAACAACGCTACGAGCGTGGTATTCCGCAGACCCCCGTAGAGAAAACCGGTAAGAGCAGGAAATCAGGCACTCAGACCACATTCATGCCTGACTCCGAAATATTTGACACGCTCGACTTTTCACACGATGTCCTTCGGGACAGGCTTAGAGAACTCGCCTTCCTCAACAAAGGCGTACGCATTCAACTTCACGATACACGCGATGATGAAAATTCGGAACCGAGTGCCTTTCAATACGATGGTGGGATCGCCTCCTTCGTTACTTACTATAATCAAAACAAAGAAGTCCTGCACCCCGAGCCGATCTACATAGAGGGTGTTGAATCAGAGATCGCAGTAGAGATCGCCTTTCAGTTTAATACGACCTATACAGAAAACATTAGTTCCTACGCCAATAACATCCGCACCGCCGAAGGGGGATTTCACGAGAGCGGCTTTAAGAGTGCTGTTACCCGCGCTTTCAAAACCTACGCCACCGCTAACGATCTCCTACGAAGTGCCAAAGTAGACCTCACGGGTGAAGACATCCGCGAAGGAATAACCGCGGTCATCAGTGTCAAAGTTCCTGATCCACAATTCGAGGGGCAAACGAAGTCCAAACTCGGAAACACAGAGGTCGAAGGAATCGTTCAGAGTTTTGTTGGTTCACGTCTCAAAACGCTTTTGGAAGAAAATCCGTCGGTCTCCAAACGTATCATCCAAAAATCTATTGATGCTGCGCGAGCACGTGAAGCCGCCCGGAGTGCCAGAGAAGTGGTCCGTCGCAAAAGTGTCCTCGACTCGGCATCTATGCCCGGAAAACTCGCTGACTGTTCCGAACGCGACTCATCGAAAACCGAACTCTTTCTTGTCGAAGGAGATTCCGCCGGTGGGACCGCCAAACAGGGAAGGGATCGACAGAACCAAGCAGTCCTCCCGCTTAAAGGTAAAGGTATCAACGTAGACAAGGCGAGACTCGACAAAATCCTCAGAAACGCCCAAGTTATTGACATCATCACGGCATTGGGAACAGGGATCGGTGCTGAAGAGTTCAGCCTCGAAAAACTACGCTACGCCAAAATTATCATTATGGCGGATGCCGATGTTGATGGTGCTCACATCCGAACGTTGCTTTTAACGTTTTTTTTCCGTCAGATGCCGGAACTCATCGCCGCTGGGCATCTCTACATTGCCCAACCGCCACTTTATCAAGTGAGAAAGGGCAGAAGTTCACAGTATCTACAAGATGATGAAGAAATGGAAGATTACCTCCTCACCTTAGCACTTGATACTGTCCAGATAACAAACGCTCGGCGGAACACGCCTTATACGTCATCGGAATATCGGACCATCGCCAGTGCTGTCCGCAGGATCCAAAGTCTCATTAATCAAATTAACCGAAGCGGCGTGCCTCTCTCAAGTTTGCGGAGTGAGACTCCAGATCCAGCAGACACATCCGACAAAGTAGATAAACTACTTTCCATGCTTGTTGACGTGTCTCTTGTTCAGGTAAATGATCCTCTAACCGTAGCACAGGAGGTGCCCGACGAGGATCCAGCTCCCGCTACTGACACGCAAACAACGCTCTTCGGAGATGCCGAGCACAGTACAACTGAGGAAAAGACCGACAAGTTGAACATGGGAGACGCTACCCCACGAACTTGGCATCACGAACTGCGCCGTGAGCTCGAGAAACTCGCCGAGTTTGACATCCAGGAGACAGACTTCCGCTCCCCAGACGAATCGAATGGATCCGGCGCATCAAAAAGCCAAAAATTGTTTAGCGTTCAGTCGGAAAACGGCGATGCCTACCATGCAGACGACATTTTCTCACTCGTGCAACATCTCTTTCAGATAGAACATCGCGGTCTCACAATTACTCGATACAAAGGCTTAGCCGAAATGAACGCTGATCAACTACGCGACACCACTATGCGCCAAGACGACCGAATCCTGCTGAGAGTAACGCTTGAAGACGCTGTCGAAGCTGACCGTGTTTTTACACTTCTCATGGGGGATGTCGTTGAACCTCGACGCGAATTCATAGAACGCTACGGGACTCAGGTAAATCTTGATTTATACGGTGCCTAATATTTTAATTATACCTTGCGGAGAAATTGCGTGCGTTAGAACTTTTGCGTGCGTTTCTCAAACCCGCCTGCGCCGGTGTTGCAGGCTACGCGGTTCGGTGATAAAATTAAAGATAATAGGACTTACACAATTTTGACGATATGACGCTCCGTTAGAGGCTAAACTCCAAAAAAAACACAGGCACTCTCGTGGCACAACCTAACAGGTTGGCGGCGTACTCGCCCAGATGCGACGTGCATCATGCTACAAAAGATCAACCTGCGTAAGTCCTATATAATACAAAAACCGTAGCCAACCTACCTCACCGAACCGCAAGGAAAGTTAAAAAATATGGAAAATATCCAAGAACGAAACATAGAAAATGAACTGACGACATCGTATCTTACCTACGCGATGAGCGTCAATACCAATCGTGCGATACCCGATGTCCGCGATGGTCTCAAACCGAGTACCCGTCGAATTATTTACGCGATGGGACAGATAAATCTCACTGCCAATCGACCTTATGACAAATGCGCTGCCGTTGTTGGGGAGGTGATGAAGAACTACCACCCACACGGTGATGGTCCCATTTACGGGACTCTCGTTGGTTTAGCACAGCCGTTTAGTATACGCTATCCGTTAATAGACGGACAGGGCAACTTCGGGAGTATTGACGACGATCCGCCGGGGGCGATGCGCTATACGGAATGCCGACTTTCTGTTATTGCCAGTGAGATGCTCACTGACATTGAAAAACAGGTCGTTGATTTCCAACCTAACTATAAAGACTCTCTCGAAGAACCGACAGTTCTTCCGGGGCTGCTACCGAATTTGCTCATCAATGGCACAACAGGTATAGGTGTTGGTTACCTTACCCGAATACCACCGCACAACCTCACTGAGGTTGTTGACGCGCTGCTTCATAAGCTCACGGATCCAGATGCCACTTCAGAAACGCTCATGGAACACATCCTCGGACCCGACTTCCCTACCGCAGGTATTATTGTCGGCACTCCTGGTATCCAGCAGATGTATACTACAGGTAAGGGAAGCATCACTATCCGAGCCAAAGCAGTCATAGAAAGATTTTCAGGGCGCGGAGGAGACCGGGAACAAATCGTCATAACCGAGATTCCTTATCAGGTTAAGAAAAATCAATTGTTACAGCGGATGTATGACCTTGTTGTCAGTAAAACCATTACTGGAATCAACGATATCCGAGACGAGTCAGACAAGGAAATTCGCATCGTTATACCCCTCAAACGCGGCGAAATCGCACAGGTTATCCTGAATCAACTGTATAAACATACGCAGATGCAGATGAACTTCAGTGCGAATCTTCTCTGCCTTGTGGAGGGACTTCCGAAGGTTCTAACACTCGAGGAAATCATCAGTCACTACCTTGACCACCGCAGGGATGTGGTCCGGCGGCGGACGCAATTTGAACTTGCCCGTGCCGAACGTAGAAATCACATTTTAGAGGGATACCTCTTGGCACTGCAAAACCTCGAGGCAATTATAGAGATTGTTCAAACGGCAGAATCACCGCAAACAGCAGAAGCGGAACTCCGTGAAACCTATCAACTCAGCGAGCAGCAGGCGAGAGAAATTCTCACGATGACGCTCCGGCAGCTGACGGGACTCGAACGCCAGCGAATTCACGATGAATATACAGAACTCCTTGATCATATCGCCGAATTTCGCGCGATTCTTGCCGACGAAACGTTGATAACAGATATTATCCGAACGGAACTCGAAACCCTCAAAGAGAAATATGGGGATGAGCGTCGGACTGAAATCACGGGTGAAGTCAGGGAATTTGAGGTCGAAGACCTCATCGCTGACGAAGAGATGGTCGTCACACTCTCCCATTCCGGCTACATCAAACGGTTACCTATGGACACCTATCAGAAGCAGCATCGCGGTGGTGTCGGGATCCGCGGCGCTGCGCGAAAAGATGGCGATTTTTTGGAACACATCTTCGTCGCCACTGCCCATCAAAATATTCTGTTCTTTACAGATTTGGGCAAATGTTATACACTTAAAGTCTATCAAATTCCTGAAGCCAGTCGCCAATCAGTCGGGCGCGCAGTCGTCAACCTACTCCGCTTATCAAAAGGTGAGAATATCACAGCCTATGTTACTGTCCCGCCTAAAACCCTTAGTCGCAAAAGTGAAGGGGCGGATGCCGGCGAGGTTGCAATGGATGAAGTTGCAGCAGAGGCATTCGTCTTCATGTCAACGCAGCGAGGTATCGTCAAAAAAACAGAACTTTCCAGTTTTGAGAATACGCTGTCAAGCGGCATTATCGCCGTTAATCTTGACGATGGTGATAAACTTATCGGTGCACAAGTAACGGACGGTGATTCCGATGTCATTCTTGTCACCCACAAAGGGGTTGCGATTCGTTTCAGTGAAAAAGATGCAAGACCTCTTGGACGCAACACGCGAGGCGTGCGAGGTATAGAACTTGGCGACGAAGATTTCGTTGCACAAATGGTTATTGTTAAGAGCGAAACACTGGAAACAGAGGAAGACACAGCTGCTTCCAGAGAAGACGATACTTTATTGATTGTTACAGAAAATGGGTACGGTAAGCGGACAGCGGTCTCTGCCTATCGTTCTCAAAAACGCGGTGGAAAAGGCATTATCGCCATCGGGAAATCTGCCCGAAATGGGGCGGTTGTCGCTGCAAAACGCGTCGCAAATATTGATGAACTTGTACTCATTAGTTCAAACGGATATGTCACCCGGACGGCGGTCGGGGACATTCGACGTATTGGGCGTAACACCCAAGGTGTGCGAATCATGGCACTCCAAACAGACGAAAAACTTGTCGACGCAGCCAAGATCGAATTCTCATCCGCCCTACTTGAGGAAGAATCAGATTCCTAAGGAGTGGTTGTCGGAAAAATAGCGGTCAGCAATCAGCAATCAGTTAAGAGGGTATTTGTGAACCATAACCCCTTACAATTGATGGCTAAGAGCCGATAGCCGATAGCCGACGGCTAAGAAACAATGAAACATTTTAAAGCGATCTCAATCCTTGTTTTAATCATAGTATGTCTCCCTTTGGGCTCCAATTTGCAAGCGCAAACCGGAGGTGAAACACCTGAATTGGTGATACTCCCTGATGCTGATGCAGGATTGAATTCAAATATGACCCGCGTCGCAGGACTTTATACCAAGTTAATGTGGGCGACATACTACAGAACAGGCGAGCGCAGCATCCCAAAAAGCAAAGCTCTCTACGATGCCTTGATTGAGGAAATTGATGATGCCACCACCCTTCTCGAAGATGGACTCCTATCTGCAGAGGAAGTGAGTTTTATCTATGCCGAACGTGCCTCACTTCGGTATCCTAAATTGCAGGATATCAATGGGGCAGAAGAGGACGCGAAAACAGCTATTGAACTGAATTCTGACAATGTAAAGGCAACATGGGTTCTTGCCCAAATAGTAACCGAGCGATTTCTGTATCAAATGGAACGGAACAGAAACGGTAGAAGACTTAACACGCTACAAAAGGAGATGTTTGATACCCTAAAACGCGTGGTCGATTTAGATCCCGATCACAATAAGGCTTACTTCTACCTTGGTAGTATGGCACGTGATCTCGGCGATACTGAACTTGCCATTACGTCCTTCAAGGCACTGACACGCATTATTCCTTATGATGACCGATATTATCGGGAACTCGCTGAACTCTATAAAAGTCAAAACCGGCTCGATGAGGCTGTCCAGTCCTACGAAAGAGTTGTCACTATTCGACCCGAACAGAAAAGTGCCCGAAATCGGCTTGGGCAGCTTCACCTTCAAGCTGGCGATTATCCTGCAGCGATAAAAACTTTCCTCTCTGTTTTGCCACCACTTGAAGGACAGTTGGAGACGAATGGTGTGAGGGAACGCGCTACGCCTAATGTCAGTGAAGAAGAAATTGAAGCGCACCAAGGCATTAGCCTCGCATATCAGGCGCAAAATGACTTTGAGCAATCTGAATTCCATATCACGCGCGCAATCAATTTGTTGGAAGAACGGGCAAAACGAACTCGTACCGGTTTCCGGACGAGAAGTAGCGAACGTATCGAATTAGCGAACCGTATCCAAGAGGCACGCTACACCCTCGGACAAATATACCTCAAATTCAATGTCCCTCGGAAAGCCGTCCAAACTTTTACGAAGATCCTATCTACCAATGATAAATATGTCCCTGCGCTTTCCGGTATAGGAATGGCGTATCAAATGCAAGACGATGTGAAACGCGCTGAAATTTATCTCCGTCGGGCAATTGAGTTATCTGCTGAAGAAGAATTGCCGGATGCCTACAACGCATTAGGATATCTCTATGCAGAGCAAGGTATTAATTTAGATGAAGCCGCAGCTTTAGTGCGCCGAGCACTCAAAAGCGTGCCGAAATCTGGAGCATATCTTGATAGTTTGGGACTCATCTACTTTAAACAGGGAAAACTTGATGCAGCTATAGAAAACCTGGAGCAGGCGCTCCACTATCTACCCGATACACCTGAAATTCTCTTGCATCTCGCTGACGCTTATCTTGGAAAAGGCTTGAAACAGAAAGCTTTGCAAACTTTGGAGCAAGCAGTCCTCCTTGAACCCAATAACGCTGAACTACGCCAGAAACTTGAAAGAAGCCTTCAGCAATCAGGGGTCGGTGGTCGGGAGAACGGTTTCAATCAGCCGACGGTTTCCGATAGTGATGCCCCTGAAAGCCGATAACCATGCATAAATCCCTCGTTAGAATCTCATATCCACATTCGCTCTTTGCTGGTGGTGTGCTTGCGAGGTTTTCGCTCATCGCATTACTGCTTTTCGGGTATCCCTGTGTAGAAGAGGTTTGTAACGCCGATTCATATATCTGTGGGACACCGCATTTATCAAATAGCCGTCAGCAGTCGGCGATCAGCCTTCAGCAAGAGGACTTTGTTATACAAAAACCTCTTAACCGACGATTTCCGACAGTCGATACCCGACAGCCAAATGCTCCTGCCTTGCCTGCTGCGCCAGCTTTGCCAATTGGTACAGAACGCACCTTCTTCGCCCCTGATTTTAGAAGCATGCAACAGTACACCGTCTCCGCCGTTCTCCGCGGTGTAGGCAGTTTCTGCTACGTTTTCGTTGAGGAAGCTGAGTGGAACACACGGGTTACCGCTCGAACCGTTCAGGCAATAATCCGCGCTTTTGATGCCGCGACGCCAGCGAATCCACAGCAAGGAATTTATCCGACATTGACGAAGCTCTTCGGAGTTCCACCCGATATTGACGGAAATGGCAGGATTGTCTTACTGCTGCTCAACATTCAGGATGCACGCGGTGCTGACCGTTACACAGCGGGGTTTTTCAATCCAGCCGACCAGCAACAGGGGTTACTCCGAAATCCGGGGTTCCGAGGGTTCCCAATTCGTAGTAACGAAGCAGAGATGCTATACATTGATACGCAACCTCTGAATCCGAACAGCGAAAGAGCACACAATGTTATTGCACATGAATTTCAACATCTCCTCAATTGGCGGCATGATGCAAGAGAAGTCAGCTGGGTTGATGAAGGATGTGCAGTATATGCCTCATTTCTCTGCGGCTATTCTGTGCGGGAACATGTAGCAGCGTTTGAAAAAATGCCATCTATCTCGCTTGTGACGTGGCCCGAGGGAAACGCAGACTCGCTTCCACACTATGGTGCTGCCTTCTTATGGATGCTCTATCTTCATGAGCAGTACGGAGGTATAGGTACACTTATCGAAATTGTCCAAAATCGCGGCACATCGCTCACCGGTATCTCAGATGCGCTCACATCTCGAGGCATTACCCAAACGATTCCTGACCTCTTCATTGAATGGAAATTGGCTAACTATTTATCCGAGTATCGTGCCATCGGACTTTCTCTCACGCCTCGTCGATGGTATGACGCCTACCCAAGCGGCACGCAGCAGGGACAGTTGCGCAATTTTTCGGCGGCGTATATCGGCTTTAGAGATGCCGAGGGGTTAACACTTGGATTCTCAAGTAATTCTCCAACGAGTAGTGCTGTTCATGCAATTGAATTTCATAACACGGGTACCGTCGATATCAAGGAGATAGAATTGTCAGCTGGTAATACCGGTTCCCTTATGTTATCGAATACCGCCGCGGAGGTCATTCTGGTTCCCAGTTTACAAATGGAAGCGATCAATCTCGATGGGCAAAGTTTGACATATCAATATAGTGCAACCCGCGGTGCACATATCACCTTTACTACCGCTGCTCTTCCGAATCCGGTGCATCCGCGTTACTGGGACATCATCGCCGAATCGGCGGAATCCCTCGTAGGGTTGACCCCCACTGTAACGCTGATGCTCTCTGACAGCAAGACGGAGCAGCTTTACCGAGAAGCGCAAGCGATGTATCCCATAATACAGGATCTGCAGGATAACCGTCTGTATCGATTCTCGTTCCTCCTTGAACCAGAAATAGAACCGAAGTCGGTGATATATCACGTTTCACTTGATTCGAGACCCGTTGGTACCGGATCCTTAACCGATTTTTAATTTTTAATTGGTCCTTGCGGTTCGGTTCTTAACCACACAGATAGATGACCGAGTCACAAGTTAACGACAAACCTGCCCGAAGACAACGGCGGGCATCCCAGGAGGCCATAGTTAAAAAATGCAACCTACACTCTATGCCGGAACCATTGGACAAAGTGTCTGGCGAAGTAATGACAATGGAGACACATGGCGCAGGGCGAGTAATGAGCTTTTTCCTGAAGCCGATGTTCGCGCCATAGCGGTGAATCCAAGCGACTCAAACGTTCTTTACGCCGGGACCGAAAAAGGTATCTTCCGATCAGACAATGCCGCCGAATCCTGGCATCGTCTCTCAAGTCCTATGGATGATTTGGAAGTTTGGGCGATCGCTATCGATTCAAGGACACCGGACACGCTCTACGCCGGTACGTGTCCTTCCGCACTTTTCAAATCCACTGACGGTGGTGACAGTTGGAAGCAGCTCAACGCTGATCTCGCACAAGAATGCGAAGGTGTTCCGATTATCCCACGCGTCACGACCTTCGTGATTGACCCTGAAGATTCGCAAACGCTCTATGCTGGAATTGAGATTGATGGTATGCACCTCAGCACAGATGGTGGTGAAACATGGGTTGAGCGAAGTGAGGGTCTCAGTAGCCTCGATATCCACGGGCTTTGCGTGGTTCCGGGTTCACCCAAAACGATCATCGCTGCGACAAACAATGATGTTTGTGTAACGACAGACATGGGACAACAGTGGATACCCTTAAATGTCAAAGCACACTATCCATGGCCCTACTGTCGGGCAGCATTTTTCCTCAACAGCGATGCCGGTCAGGTCTTTATCGGTGCTGGAAATGGTCCTCCCGGTGATCAAGGGGCAATCTTCTCGACGCGTGATGCTGGGAAGACGTGGAACCGAGCTGACATCGGTAGAACAGCAAATAGTACGATCTGGTGTTTCGCTCACAATCCACAGTTTAACGACCTTCTTATCGCTTGCAGCGTGAGTGGACAACTCTACCGTAGTACAGATTCTGGCGAGTCATGGACCAAGCTTGATCACGAATTTGGGGAAGTTCGAGCATTGGCTATCGGATAAAGGCTTGACTTATTTCTGTAATTTATGATATGCTGTTGGTAAAATGTAGGGCAAAAGCGAATTGTGCTTTGATGGCACAGTTTGGTTTCCGATATATGGGCGCGATTGCTGAATCGCGCCCATAGTGAAACAGGTGTATGAACCTGATCATCAGGAAACTGAAATCCCTTACGCCCGAGACATCGAACATGCCGACGAGATTTTTAAGTGGACACAAGAGCAGCAAAAATCTCGCAAACTATAGGTTGGGATAGGAGACAGGTTTTCTGACCCAGTCTACAAAAATTTGGCTTTCAAGTTACGCCCAAAATTATAGGAGGCACACTTCAGTGATACGTTTCTTTACACTTCTAATTATACCGCTTCTCTGCATCGCAATGGCAGGCTGTGGTAGTGATGATGGTGAAATTGACATTGATACCCCACCCCCAATTACGGATGCAAAGCGCATTGCAATTGTTCCATTCTTTGCTAAAACAGGAGCAGCAGAGGACGTTGGCAAGTTAGCTGGACGGATTGGCGTGAACCTCGCAACCCGTCTGGAACTGATATTCAAAGAAGCAGAATGGGTTTATGACATCTCAAACAAGGTTAAACCGGTTGCAGATAAACTCACAGAGTTAGGCTTAACGGTGGAGCAGGTCTATGCAGATCCTGCCTTGGCAGCGAAACTCGGACAGGCACTCAGCACCGATATGGTTATCATCGGAAGGGTGGAAGAACCGAAGATAACCAATCAGGACTACAACCAACTTCTTATGAAACAGGGTAGACAAGGTGGAATTTCCGGTACATCCACCTATATTCGCACCCGTCTGACTGCCCGGGGGCTTACCCGCGTCAAGGTCATCGATGCAAACTCCAATAAGATTATTTTCAACAACCGTATCGGATCGTATCTCAAGTATTGGTACGCCTATCAGACCCAGCAGAGCGAACAGCAAATATTTAAGAGCCGTATGGATAGGCTTGCCGATTTAGGTAAATATCTCCCCCTCAGAATCGCTTATGTTCTTCATCCAACTGGGTTAAAGTTGGAAACCGAAGAGCAGATTCTGCTTAAACCGGACATGGTGCTCAAAGGGACAGGCGGTATTGTTGAGTTTAACTGAAGCGGATAGAAACGGTTTCTAACGCATCAAATCTTCGGCGTGAAAACCCCCACCTTTCGGTGGGGGCGAAAACGCCGTTTCTTTTTTGCAGGGCAGCTTCCTTCGGTAGCAGTCGTGAGTTCTATCTTTACGGGGAATGGCTTACAAAGAAATTTTCGAGTTGGCGGATGTAGACTTCACCATGCTTCAAAAGTTCGAGGGCCGCATCATATAGTTCCGGAGGCGCGAGTTCTTGATAGGGATTCGCGATCTTTTCATAGAAATCTAAAGCCGTTATGAAAAAATCCAAGGTTTCTTGATCGATCGCCTTGTTTTGATATAAGGCACGGAAGCTCTGGTGCTTCTGCTGTGGCGGTGTTTGTCCACTAAATTCGATGATAACGTTGTTGATGTCCACAGCGCGCTGAATAATCATAAGGAAGCAGCTTTTAACATAAGAATGTGTAATCCTGTCCGCTTCAATATACTCTTCTCGATTTGAGGGCAGCCCATACCGTAATTGGTCAAAACATTCATTTATAGATTCCAGCTTCGCTTTTACGGGATTGAAGCGGCGATTCGCAGTTTTCTTTCGGCTTCTAACTTTTCTTTTTCCCATTTCCTGTTCCTTTCCTTGTATGGATTTTCGTCCTGTTAGAGTTCAATTATTTTAGACGCTGAGAAACTTAAAAAGTTGTAACCCACTTATTTTTCTTATCTGTTTTATGTCGCTTTTCTGCTATCCACCCCCTGCTAATTGAAGATCTGAAACCTATCTTTAAACTTGGTATAACCTTTCTAAATATGCTAAAATTAGATGTAATATTAAAAGAGGAAGTGGAGTGCAAACAGTGAAAGCGATTATTAGAACTGGTGATGGCGGACCGGAAGTCCTGCAAATAGGCGAAGTTCCATCGCCGAATCCAACAGAAACACAAGTCTTGGTGGATGTCCATGCGACTGCCTTAAATCGAGCCGATATGATTCAACGACGCGGTGGATATCCGCCACCGCCGGGGGACTCTGAGATCCTCGGTTTAGAGATCGCTGGCACCGTTTCAGCGATGGGGAGTGCTGTAAAAGGCGTGTCAAAAGGAGACCGAGTTTTTGGACTCGTTGGCGGTGGCGGTTATGCGGAGCAAGCCGTCATTGATTACCGCATGGCAATGCCAATGCCTGACGAATGGACTTTTGAACAAGCCGCCGCTGTGCCTGAAGTATTTTTCACAGCAAGTGATAACATTTTCACCCAAGGCGGACTATCCACTGGTGAGGCGATCCTGATTCATGCCGGAGGGAGTGGTGTTGGCACCGCTGGTGTCCAAATCTCGCATCGTGCCGGTGCCAAGGTTTTTGTCACTGCAGGGACCTCCGAGAAAATTGAAAATTGCAAAGCACTCGGCGCGGTAGAGGGCATCAACTACAAAGAAACCGACTTCGTTGCCGAGATTCTGCGTTTGACAGATGGACAAGGTGTAGATGTTGTTGTGGACTTTATCGGAGCAACTTATCTTGAACGGAACCTTTCCGTGCTTAAAACAAAGGGTAGACTTTTACAACTCGGATTAATCAGCGGTTCAGTCACAGAAATTAACCTCAACACGGTGATGCGTAAAAGGCTCCAGCTGATAGGATCCGTCCTGCGAACTCGATCTATTGACGAAAAAATTGGTGTCACGCAACGCTTTATGGACAGCTGGTTACCCGAATTGAAAAGCGGCAAAATCCGACCCATTATTGACACCGTTTTCCCATTAGCAGAAGCAGGGAAAGCACATGCGTATATGGAAGCAAATCGAAATTTCGGAAAAATTATTTTAAAGGTTTTTTAATTTACCTTGCCGGTCAATCGGATGGGTTTGGGATATAACGTGCTTTTGTGTATATCCGCTTGCGCCGCTGTTGCAAGCTATACGCTTTGGTGGATGTTAAGACACTGGAAAAAAGATAAAAAAAGTGAAGGATATACCCTTCGCATAACACTATAATTCAAAACCGTTAGCCTGCAACATCGGCGCAGGCGGATTTGAGAGAGGAACGTTAATGTCGAAACGCACGTTATTCCCCCGCAAAGTAAAATTAAAAATGCTATTGGGTATCTGCATTCTCACCTTCATAGGGGTGGTTTGTAGCTCTGATTCCTTCGCAGAGATTGCCCAAACGACATCGACAGACGGAATCACCCTTCAATTCACCTTGCCGGAGCTGACTGTCTCTGAGGTAATCCGGAATAATGTCCGCTACCAAGAGGTGCGTTACGACGAATGTCACTTCACCGACGAACCGGGAAACCCCAAAGCTCCTGTTACTCGCCTCATGTTGGGTATACCCGCGGCGGCTACAATTGAAGCAGTCGATGTCTCTGCTGCATCCGCTGAGACACGCACCGGTGTGCGCCTCGTTCCAGTTCCGATTTTTGATATACATGAGCGCAATTCACAGCACTCGGCTTCACAGCACTGGTCGGAAAACGGGAGCGCGTATCAGTTAAAGGAAAGTCGTTCGTTTGCTGGAAATCACTCATACCCAGGGCATCCCCTTGCTCGGATCGTCCGTGAAGGCTATATTCGTAGCCAACGTGTTATCGCATTGGCACTATATCCTGTGCAATACCTACCGAACACTCGCCAACTGCGTTTGTATTCACGCTTCACAGTGAACATTCGTTTCTCCTACACAAAGCAGGGAGGACCACTAACAGCGCAAGGAAGCGGCTCACAAATTTTTCCTGGCGAAGGGATAACTGTCCCAGAATCGGAAGCTTTTGAGCGTGCATTCTCACATCAACTCCTCAATGCTGAACAAGCCGCTCACTTCCGGGCACCCCGTCCACTGGTCCCTGCAGCACCAACACTTATTCCCAACGGAGGTAATGAAACTCGTTATAAGCTGTCTATCCAAGAGACAGGTATCTACGCAGTAACAGCGGCATCTCTACAAAACGATTGGGGTATAGATCTTATCGGTACGCACCCTGCGAGACTTCGACTCACACAAGGAAATAGAGACATTCCTGTATACATCAGTGGCGCGGCGGATGGAAGTTTTGATCCGAACGATGCCATCTTTTTCCTCGGTCATAAGCCTAAAAATCGATACAGTCGTTGGAACGTTTATTGGCTCATGATTGACAACGGTGGTCGCATTCCGACACGGGTGCCACAGATTACCGCCAGCCCCACAGACCAAACAGCAACGCAGGTGCCTACCTTCCGTTCTAAAGTGGACTTTGAAGAAGATCATCTAACGAGTAATCTCGAATTTGTTCATACCGAGACGGTTTCGCCTGGTAATAAGCACGGTTGGTTTGATGCTTTGGACTTTTGGTACTGGGACGGTATCAAAAATGGCGGTGATGCCGCCGAGATGCGCCTCGAATTCCCGCTCTATGATGTCGCAAAAAGTTTCGATCCGCCACGCATCTCTGTTGATTTGCAAGGCGGCACACCGGTATCACACGAGATTTTGGTCGCTATTAATGGAGTCCGGATTGACTTTGCTGAGTGGGAACAGCAAGATACACTCACCGTTGGGCGTACATTGCGCACATGGGATACACTCAAGGACAGCGTCAAAGGTGATCAGAATGTATTGTCTTTAGCCAGAGTTGACAGCAATGTTGATGAAGATACCACCCGATACCCCTATCATGTTTACCTCAATCGTTTTTCTGTCGAGTATACTCGCCTCTTCCGAGCCGTTGCTGACGAATTGTGGTTCAGATCTCCCACTGCCGATGCAACCTCCCAAGAGCGGAAACCCCCCGGAGGGCGGAAACTTCAGTATAAAATTGAGGCGTTCCGTGATCCGGGAGTACATGTCTTTGAGACAGATGGTACATACCTTACTGCCCAGATGCAGGGTGTGAATGTGGAAGTAGATGTAGCACATCCTAATTCGTATAATGCACTTTTCCAAGTTCCTGATACCCGAAGCACACAATTTATCGCCATCTCCGATATGGCGTTGCGTCAGCCTGATCGGGTTGAGGTCGTTGCGCCGACAGACTTAGCGACTGCGGTGCACGGTGC
Source organism: Candidatus Poribacteria bacterium (assembly GCA_021295715.1). Lineage (NCBI taxonomy): Bacteria > Candidatus Poribacteria > Candidatus Poribacteria bacterium. Next base: position 20,827 of record JAGWBV010000034.1, read on the forward strand.
TGACTATCTAATTGTGACGCACCCTAACTTCCTACCTGCCGCACAACGGTTGGCAGCGTGGCGCGCAACGCCTGGCGGCGGCGGATACCGCACGAAAGTTCTTACAACCGATGAGATTTACAATACCTTTGGTGATGGGGGTGTGAGCCCAAAGGCTATTAAGGCGTTTCTAAAGCATGCATATCAGTCTTGGACCCCGCCAGCACTGACGTATGTGGCTTTTTTGGGAGATGGCACCTTCGATTTTCGCGGCATTGACACAGATATTTATGCTGAACCGCCTGAACTGACCGGGTACATTCCGACCCATTATATCCGAACCGACTCCTTCGGACGGACCGCCGCAGATCATTGGTATGCGACCGTCTCCGGACACGATGAATTCACCGATTTCTATATCGGTAGACTCAGTGTTGAAAACCCTGATCAAGCTAATGCAGTTGTTGACAAAATCATCGCCTACGAACAGGCACCGCCTAACGGGGATTGGCGAAGAAGAATCATTTCTGTTGCTGACGACGAAGTTAGCAACTCCGGGGATTTTATCTTCAAGAAGAGCCTTGATGAAATAGCGAAAGATCACACCCGTCTTGGATATGAAACGGTTGAGGTGTTCCTTGAAGATGTCATCGACCAAGTGGAAGCACGTCCTGCGGATTACCCAGGACTCTTGCCGCAACGCGTTGCGAAAGATCAAATCATTGAGGCGCTCGGAGAGGGGGCTGTCCTCGCACAATATGCCGGACACGGCGGTAGAATCGTTTGGGCGCATGAAGCGATCTTTGATAATGCCTCCGTCGATCAAGTTGAAGAAACTACAAAGATCCCTTTCATGTTAGTCCTCAGTTGTTACAACGGCTATTTTGACAAGCCTGGCGAACCGAGTATGGCGGAGAAGTTGTTGCGTAAAGAGAGAGGCGGTATCATTGGGATGTTGAGCGCGACACGTCTCACCTATGGCAGCGGGAACGATGCACTCAACCGTATCATTTTCGATATGCTCTTTAAACGGAACGTCCGACAACTCGGTCCCTTAAGTTTCGATTCAAAGGTTGAACTTTTAATGACAGAGGGCACAGGTCAAATTGATATTATGATGGAATATACCCTTTTCGGAGACCCTGCCTTACAAATTGCAATCGCTAATGGTGAAATTCAACCCACTATTGAGACGAAAACAGTTGCACCTGGAGATACGCTCCGAATTGCAGCCGGGCACGTACAGACTGCTACTTACGACGCGGCAAGCCGTTCAAAACGCTTTGTGACCGATACCTCTTTTAATGGCACACTCACCGTTAAAGCTTTATTTCCGGGGAAAACAGCCACTGCTCAAGGTGTTGCGGGTCCAGTAAAATACTACACCGGCGACGTGATTCTCACGAAAACGGCAAATGTTAACCGCGGTGCCTATCCCGCATTGACTTTTTCTGTTCCGAAAAACATTGACAGCGGTGATGCCCATGTCGAGTACTACGCTCAAAGTAACACAACTGTTGCTGTCGGTGGCGATGGATTTACCGTCAATATCCCAAAAATCCTTGACATTAAACCCGAATTAGTCGATGAGGGCAAGTTCCGCATCTCCGTTCAGGTTTCCGATGAAAAAGAAGAGCTGTTTCTCGTCCTCTTGGAATGGCGCAACCCACAGAGTCGGGAATGGGAGAACGTCCAACTCGTTCCGGCAGATCCGCCCCCTCAGTCTCCGAAGACAGAAGACGGATGGTGGACAGTACCTGAACCACTAAACGCGCCTACAGATGGTTCCGTTATCCGGTATAATCTTCAAGTCACGGATATAGACAACAATACGGTTACAAGTGATAGACTCCAATATTATCCCTACGTGTATCCTAATCTGACGGTTGTGGAGGTTGACAGAACCAGCAGGATTGAGTACGGCTACAACACTAAAATGGAGCAATGGCACCTCTCGGCAGATGTCCAGGTAGAAGGCGAAAGTATAGCGAATCCGATTCAGGTTGCTTTTTTCAGCGGCAATCCGGATGTTGACGATGATACACTTGTTGACGATGACGCGAATCTCATAGGAACTACCCGCATTCAACCCAACGACTGGGTGCAACGCACGCCATTGGCGAACCCCGGTACGAAGAAAGATGTTTATGAACCGGATCCCCTGAACACACTGCCAATTGCAACGGCTACTTTAAATCTGAAAGACCCGCTGCCTCTCGGCACACATGACATATTCGTCTATATTGATGTGACAGAGACTGAAGCGGATCAGCCCGGTAAGGTCCTTGAAAACGATGAGGAGGATAATATCGCCTACCGACGACTCCTTATTGATATGAATGCGGTCGGAAAGGCTTCTTCGAGTCAGATTACCAGTTTGGACCGGAACTGCGTTATCACTGTTCCTCCTGGTGGTTTCCAAGAAGCTGCAGTGCTGGCAGTTCGTCCGTTAGATGAACAACAATTTGCGGCTGTAGAGACGAGTTCTCTTGATACAACTCCGAAACCCTCATCTCCCAGTGAATTTGAGGGAATGTCCAAACGGGCACCGCTTCCTGGGATTTCTACTTACGGTTATGAAATAGTAGCCATTAGCAATCAGCAGTCAGAGGGCTCCGACGGTTTCCAAGAGCCAGCAGCCATTAAACTTGCCTCTCCAGTGGCGATTGACTTAAGTTTCGACCTTGGTACGCTCAGAACCCAACTCACGCGAGAATTGTTGGGCGGTATGGAATCCGAAGAGACGCCTATAGAACAGGGTCCAGATGAATTTGGGGTGACAGATACAATTAACGCCGCCATCGAATCCCGCGCACGTGAGTTGGGCATCTATATGTTTAACTCGACACTCGGAAATTGGGCGAGGCTTCCTTCTCAACAACTTGCCGATACTACGGGCGCGTTGCAGCAGTGGATACATGTAACAAACGTGAGTGAGGAAAACGTTGGCGAAAGCACACTCCGCGATGTCCGTATCCAACCTGAAGGCGCTCCGACCGGCAAATACGTCCTCTTCTTCACAGGTCCTCAAACTTATCGGCTTTTCCTGGCTTCCCCTTCAATAGAGGACACGCAGGCTTTTGAGCCGTTGGAAGTTATCGCATCCGCGGAGCAGCTTGGAAGTTTTACGACAGACTTACCCAGTTTTAGACACGGCTTCTCGGTTAATGTAGAACTCGATTTTGAAAAACCCTTTACATTCGGGGATGTCTTGACATTCAACATAACTTCCCTTGTACAGGCTGCGGATGTTGAGCCGGATCTTGATGTCACTCAACAGGGGCAGCGTTGGTACGCATCTGGATTCAGAGATACTAACCGAGGCACGGGGACCATCAGTTACATTGAACTTCCGCCGGACACTGCTATGCCGGAGGATAAGTGGATTATCTTCTTCCTTACCGATACTGAATTTCAGGTTGAAGGTGAAAGAACCGGCATTTTGCGCTCCCAAACCGATGGAAACCAACCGTTGCGTGGAAGGGTCGGAGAACCGTTCGCATATAAGCCCTACGGTTTGCGTTTTCAAATTACACAAGGTGAACGGTCCTTTGTTCCTGGCGATAGATTTCGGTTTCAAACCCGATCTGTCGGCACTATTCGGGCTACAACGGATCGGCTCGGACCGATTACACTGTTGTATACCGACGATACAGTGCCACCTGATATACAACTCACTATTGGCAATCAACAACATTTTGTGACGGGGGACGCAACAGATTCTGAGCCGCTCATCGGAGCAACATTAACTGACCTAAGCGGGCTTGATTACTTCACCCGTCCGTTGCTGTTAGAAATTGGAGACGCTTTCGGAGAATATGAACGTATTCATCCAGAGGCGTATCAGGTGACACATCACCCAGGCTCAAATCAACTCGTGTTGACATATCCGTCTCCCGAGCTTGAACCGCGGGAATATGAGGTCCGCCTCACCGCAAGCGATGTTCATGGAAATACAGATACAAAAGAAATCACATTTCGGGTCCATGACGCTTTGCAACTGCTATCGTTTCTCAACTATCCAAATCCTTTTCCCCGCAAAACAACGCTCACCTGCGAATTGACAGCCCCTGCTGACGCACTCGTTGTGAAAATCTATACGCTGAGTGGACGACTTATCCGGGAACTCTCTCTGCCAGCAAGTCCTGGGTTTCTTATGGTGGAATGGGATGGCAGAGATGCTGATGGAGTTGAGGTTGCAAATGGCGTTTACTATGCTAAACTCCGAATCCAGCGCGACGGTGAAAAAGATATAACCGAAATACTTAAAATGATGAAATTGCGTTAATGGTTGTCAGCAGTCGGCAGTCAGTCCTCAGTTACAAGAGGTTTCCCGCATGCATATAACCTCTTTACTGACAGCCGATACCTGATAGCCGATGGCCATTAAAAAATGAAACATCTTAAAAAAAATATCTTCTATTTTCTGGTGTGTGTAATTGCGTTCTGTGTGGTGGCTCCTCAATCCGTTGATGCCAGGTACACTGCTGATTTTCTAACACTTGGGGTTGGAGCCCGCGCACTTGCTATGGGCGGTGCGGGGACTGCGCTGAGTGACAATGCTTATGCCCCCTATTGGAATCCCGCTGGATTGGGACAGCTGACTCGATATGAAGTCAGTTTCATGCACTCTACGCTCAATGGAGAAGATGCTTACGATTTTGTCAGTTTTGTGGTGCCGCTTGCAAAACACAACTTGCAGGACAAAAGTCAGCCGCTGAAAAAGCGAGGCGCGATTGGTGTCAGCTGGCTCCGCGTCGGTGTTGACGATATTCCTATTACCAGTCTACCCGTTGTCAGCCGGCCTGTCGGACCTGAAAACCGTCCAGAGATCGTCGGATCTTTTAACAATACCGATAACGCCTTTCTCTTTGCTCACGGCTGGAGACTGCCAGCTTTCCGTGGTATTAATTTACATCTTGGTGGGACGCTCAAACTTCTCTATATGAGTGGGTATCGAAGCACAAATGCCATCGGTGGTGGGGCAGATGTCGGTGTTATCGCAATGACGAACCCAGAAAAATCTCATCAGCTTATGCTCGGATTGCAGGCGAGTGATGCCTTCACGACGAAACTCTATTGGAATACACCGCCACCATCGTCCGACCAGACATCCCACACCGAGACGATACTGCCGCATCTGAAGATTGGTATTGCCACGATACACTCGCTCCCTATCTTCCGAAGTAAACTCATTCTCGCATTGGATACCTACGTTCAGAATCGAGGTCAATCTGATGCCGAGGCACCACAGGGCAGTCCAGTTGAGTTGCATGCCGGTGCTGAGTGGACGCTTTTCGACCTGCTTGCCTTACGGGTTGGAATGGCAGAGCGGAGTGGAAGCCTTGAGAGCGTGCGTCAGCTGACAGCAGGGGTTGGATTGAATCTCAGATTCGTCACCGGCGCAGGTGCGGGATTAGACTATGCGTTTGCGAACCACCCGGCATTAGGTGGCAGCCATCGTATATCTCTCAGAATTAGATTTTAAATGGCGGTCAGCAATCGGTAGTCAGAGAAAGTATTTGTTAGGCAACCGGGGACAGATGGATATTATTCACCTATCACAGTGAAACCCTTAAGGATTTCATTCCAATCCCACAAGAGAATTGTGCCGTCCTGTGCTGCGCTGACGAGTGTCTTGCCGTTGGGCGAGAATTGTAACGTTTCTACCTGTGCTGTGTGTCCGTTGAGAGTGATGAATTCATTTCCTGTTATTATGTCCCACAACTGAAGTTTGCCGTTTCTATCACCATTGATAAGGATAATATTATCAGGCGAAAACACCAATGTCTGAGAACCGTGAAAGACTGCTCTGCCCTCTTCACGGCTGTTAATTGAGGAAATTCCCTTTCCCCAATTCCCGGTTTCCATGTTCCACAAACGAATCTGTTCCTGACTTCCAGCAGCGAGTCGTCTGCCATTTGGAGAGAATGCCAGCACGAAAATAGGATCTTTATATGAGGTTGTCACCCGCATTCCTCCATCTTTCATCTCATGTGTTGCCCCGTCCGGTTCTTGCTCTACGAGGGAAGTGAGTTCGATTCCCATCTCCGCATCCCACATCTGAATATTTCCGTCCATGGTTCCACTGACTAATTTCTTGCCATCGGGTGAGAATACCAAGGCACTGATTTCAGGCTCCAACCTCTCAGGCAAATTGTTCTTCGGATCCGAAGGCGACATATTAAGAACAGACCCTGCCTCTGTACTCCACAAACGAATTTCACCGTGATTGCTGAAGGCTACTGTTTTGCCATCAGGCGAAAATACCAGATTTGAGACCCCGGGCTTATCCTTCAATGTTGCCATCTCGCGTCCGGTGCTTACATCAATCAAACGAATTAAAGGATCAGGCTTTATCACGCGACCGAATCCTACGACCATGTTACTTTCCGCGCCAACGCTTGCGAGCTGTGTTTCATCCGGTGAAAACGCTAAGGTCGCTAACCAATCTCGGTGTCCAGTAATTTGGCGATTGATTTTTTGTGAGGTCTTCACATCCCAAAAAGTGATTGCACCGTTAAACGCTACACTCGCAAGTGTAGAACTATCTTTAGAGAAAGTCACTCCTTTTACCCACTCAGTGTGTCCAGTGATAGGCGTAGATAGCGGATCCCCATTTTCTGTGTTCCAAAATCGGACAGTGCCATCTGTGCTCCCACTTGCGAGCGTGGTGCCATCAGTCGAAAACGCTAACGCATTAATACCGTTGAGATGTCCCGTGAGTGTTGAAATTGGTTCACCCGTAGCAGTATCCCATAACTGCACCGTTTTATCAGTACTTCCACTGGCAAGTATCTTTCCATCTGGAGAGAATGCTAACACGTTTGTCCAACCTGTATGTTTTTGAAGCACAGTCGGTTGGTTATCGCTGGCGTTACCCGACAATCGGACTGTGTTATCCTTACTTCCACTTGCGAGCCGCGTGCCATCGGGTGAAAATGCTAACGCTAAGACACGTTTCCGATTTAAAGGTGACGGAGGCAAGCGTGAAGGAAGCGGGTGAGCGGGTGAATCTGCATGTCCTCTGAGGGTGGATAACTTTTTTCCAGTTGTTGTGTCCCACAATTGAATCTTCCCGTTCCAACCTCCAAAAGCGATCTTATCAAATGTGAACGCGTAAACTTCAGAGATAGTCCCGACTTCTGATTCAGGTCGCCCTTTGAGCGTTGTCACATCTCTCTTGCCAGTTTCAATATTCAACCTACTAATTGTGTTCCCTAAGCTACTCAAACTAATCAGCCTTTTGCTATCTGAGGAAAACTGCAATGCTGCGGCAGAAGTAGGGGCATCAATGAGTGACACTTTGTGCCCAGTAGTTGTATCCCACACTTGAATTTCGTCCGTTGTATACCTTCCACCACTGTTGGCAAGATAACGTCCATCTGGTGAAAACGCGAGGGATTGACACATGCCTGCAAACAACGATAGTTCTTTGCCTGTCTCCACATCGTAGAGCCATACACCGATATTGCTACCGACAGCGAGTTGCGCGCCATCCGGTGAGAATTGCATCGCATTGATTCCACCCTTTCCCAAGCGCGCTTTCGCCTCTGTTGGAAGTTCCCATTTTGCATAATCTTCAGCTGTTTTATCCGTTTGTGCTTCCGCATATAACGCTGGGATATTATTACGTTTCCTGGATTTCCGAGTTGTGTTCGCTTATCCGTTTTGGACACGAGGTTCAGCACAGCCGGTGCTTCAATGAGTTCAATCGTCATCTCTGAAGTCGCATCGAAACTGTATGGCTTTTGGAAACGTCCTAAGTATTGATGGCTTCCAATGCCTAACATCAGCAAGACCACTGCTATTGTGGAAGTTGCAATTGCCCATGGTATGAGAGGTTTACCGCTGGACGGTGCAACAGGTTTAATGCGAGCGATTTCCAGCATGATATTCTCCGTGAAGTTCGGTGTGATTTTGAAGTTCTCTAAAGCGTCTCTTATCATTGGTTCTTCCTTTCTTAAACGCTGCTGTGCGCGACGAAGCCGACTCTTGATCGTGTTTGCGGATACACCTAAAAACGCCCCAATCTCTGTACACGACATCTCGCCGAAGTAGTGGAGTGTGATAACTGTGCATTCACTTTCTTGGAGTTTCGCCAGCAACTTTTTAACAACTTCACGTTGGGCATCTACGGCTGTGCGCTCGTTTTCCTCAATGACATACCCAGAATACGTTGCTTTTTGTAACGGATCGTTGTCCGTCTCCTCCAACTCCTCCAGCGGCTGCGTCCACAACCGTTTTTTACGGAGCCAAGAACTGCAGCGATTCGCGGCAATCACATAAAGCCAACTCACGAACCTTTGAGGCTTCTTCAGGGTTGCGAGTCTCTTATATGCATTCAGGAATGTGTCCTGCGTAATCTCCTCTGCGATGTGGAAGTCCCCGATTTTCCGCCACGCGAGTGCGTGAACCTGCTTTTGGTATTTTCTCACAAGCACGGAGAAGGCATTATCGTCGCCTGCGAGGACGCGCTGGATGAGTTTGGTATCATCGTTTTTCATGCGTCGCCTCCAAAAAGAAATAGTTTTATCAGTGGGCATTCGTATCTGGTGACGCTATTTAGGAGTGAAACGGGTGCATAATTCCGCGAAGAAAATCGGGGTGTGTTTGGATAAAGTGTTTTTTCGGACGCAACATTTATGGAAAGTAGTCCATCATCCGATTTGGCTTCTATTTCTTTTCGCCTTTTCGCAGAAGCGTAGGAGACGTAAGGTCCCATAGACGAATTGTACCATCTTCACTGCCACTTGCAAGCGTTACACCGTTTGGACTGAAGGCAACGCTCTTGACAGGTGCCGTGTGCCCTGTCAGGATTGCACGTTGTTCACCTGTTGCAGCATTCCAGAGACGGATGGTCTTGTCTGCGCTCCCACTTGCGAGTGTTCGTCCGTCAAGGCTGAAAGCAACGCTGAGAACCGGATCGGTATGTCCAGTGAGAATTTTCAGTTGCTGTCCGGTGGTTGTATCCCATAGTCGGACAATTTTGTCCCAACTTCCGCTTGCGAGTGTCTGTCCGTCGGGACTAAAAGCGACACTACGAACCCAGTCAGTGTGTCCTATGAGTCTTCCCAATTGCTTGCCCGTGGCAACATCCCAAAGTTGGATGGCGTAACCGCGCCCACTCGCTAATGTTTTTCCATCACTACTGAATACGACACTGAAAATATTATCCGTGTCCTCAGTAAGGGTTTTCATTTTTCTACCCGTTGCTACATCCCATAGATAGAGATTTCCATCTTCACTTCCACTTGCAAGTATTGTGCTATCAACACTGAAGGCAACAGTATTGACCCAATGTAAAGCATTAGCTGCATCTTCTCGTATTGCTCTGAGTTGCTCACCGGTGGCAGCGTCCCAGATGCAGATAGTTTCACGCTCGTTGATCCCGCCTGCAATCATCTGTCCATCTGGACTGAAGGCGATGCTATTGATATCCGCTGTGGAGTGCCCAGCAATATCTACCCAGAATAGTTTCTTCGTTTCTATCTTCTGTCCGGTGGTAGCATCCCAGAGTTGTATGGTGTTATCTCTATCGCTTGCGAGTGTTGCGCCATCGGGGCTGAACGCGACACTGCAGACTCCCCTCCTATTAGCGACTTCAATGGTGATGTGAGACAAATCTTGGGTGGAAGTTGTTTTCATGGCTAAAGACCATTAAATCATGGACACACGAACTTACCAAGAATTTTCCGCACAGACGCGCCTGTCGCGGAAGGTAAGTTTCCAGTCTGTCCGTGAAGTGACTCGTTTGCAAGAATTGCGAACGCGATTGCCTCTTTTGCATCCGCCGAGATGCCTGAGCTATCCACAGGTTCAACAATTGTATTCGCTAACACTTCGTTGAGGCATCGCATGATAGTCTGATTGTGTACCCCACCGCCGCTCACATAGAGTATGTCTATCGGGTTCTGTTCCGACACAAATTGCGAAATGTAAAGGGCAACCGTCTGAACTGTCAATTCGGTCAACGTCGCAATAGCGTCGTCTTCTGAGAGACTGTGTTCACGACATGCCGCCAAACATTCCATTGCGAAGGTGTGTCCGAACATCTCGCGTCCTGTGGTTTTTGGGGGTGATAGGTGGAAAAAAGGATGCTTTAACCATTCGTCAATGAGGGGTAGGTAAAAAGTGCCTTGCGCGGCACGCTGCCCGGCTTTGTCATAACGTTCTTTTCCATCCGTTATCTCGCTCACGACTGCGTCAACACACATATTTCCCGGTCCTGTGTCTGCTGCGGAAACCGAATCGAACGATCCGTTTGCCGGAAGCACTGTGAGGTTCGCGATCCCTCCGATGTTCAGGAGTCCTACTGTTTTAATACTATCATGGAACAGCAGATAGTCTGGATATGATACTAACGGTGCTCCTTGTCCGCCTGCTGCCATATCTGCCACCCGAAAGTCAGCAATGGTGGGAATACCGGTTTCGTGTGCGATGACGGCAGGTTCACCAATTTGAAGTGTTGACGGATATCGAGAAGCACTACAATCAATATTTGGATCTCTGGGTAGGTGGTGAATCGTTTGACCGTGTGAGCCGATGAGGTCAATGGCACTGGCGTGTATTCCATTTTTTTGTAGGATATGTTTGACAGCCTCCGCGAAAAGATGTCCGATATAAAAATTCATCTCACAAATATCGTCAACGCGGCTCGTATCGGGTTGGCAGAGAGCGAGGATCCGTGGTGGCACTTCGGGGGGGAAGGGAAACGTCTCAAAAGCGATCAAGTTCACTGTCGTTTCCAAGCCGTGCCCCGTAATTTCAACAACAGCTGCATCAATACCATCGACAGAGGTGCCGGACATCAGACCGATCACATATTTCTTATTTTTTTTCAGGAGTTCATAAAATTTTTTAATTTTTCCTTGCGGAGGAACAACGTGCATTTCGACTTTCACGAGTGTTCCGTAAATCCGCCCTCCAAATGTAAAGCAAAGACAAATTATGCCATTTAAGGAGAACCTAATTTCATTGCGGGCAATCCATTTTAAGATTCGCCTCAGAGATACACCCTCTTAAACGAAAACATCTTTAGCCAACTGCTAACTGCCAATCGCTAATTGCTTCTAATTGTAGGCGTGATATTGTTTTGTGTTTTCACACCATCTCTGGAGTTCTTCAGTCCACTGTGCTCGGATTGTATCTATCGATTTTTCTTTTAGCAGCGCGTCTCGAAGCCAACTGTTTCCTGCTAATCGATCAAAGTGCGCGGGTCGAAACGCAAAATGGTTTCTGTATTCGGTGGTTAATGTGGATAACATGTGGATAACCGTCTCCACTGGAAGGAAGCCTTCTCTATCGGTAATGTGAATTGCAACGCCACTGCATGTCTGTTTCGCGTGCTTTGTGTTTTCAGCGGCTGGAGCAGGTGTAAAGACGACGGGGCGGAACAGAACACCCGGTAGACACAATGCATTTAGTATTTCAGCCCATTTTTCGCCGTTGCACCAAGGCGCGCCGATGTATTCAAATGGGTTTGTCGTTCCTCTGCCCTCGCTCATATTTGTTCCTTCAAACAAGCATAAGCCGGGATAGAGGACTGCGGTTGTGAGTGTCGGCATATTCGGTGAGGGTGGCACCCACTGCAAGCCCGTGTCATCGTACCACATGCCGCGTTCGTATCCTTGCATCCATGCAACCTTTAGACGACACGCGGGGACACGCTCTGCCTTCAACAGTGTTGCTAATTCGCCGATTGTCAATCCGTAACGGATAGGCACTGTGTGTATGCCGACAAACGATTCAAACCCGCGTTCCAAGACCGGTCCCTCCACGACATTGCACGTAATCGGATTCGGACGATCTGTGACGACGAACTCGATGCCGTGATCGCTTGCGGCTTCCATTGCATGGAGCAGCGTCGAAATATAGGTATAGTAACGCGCACCGACATCCTGCATATCGTAGATAAGCAGATCAATCCCTTCAAGTTGGCTCGCTGATGGACGAATTGATTGACCGTATAGACTATAGACCGGAACGTTCGTGAGGTCAGGGGTTTTTGCTTGAGTGTTTCTTCGCGATGGGTTCCCGTCCGAGACATTGAGACTGTCGATAGCGATGCCGTCTTGAACCGCGCCCCAGAACCCATGCTCTGGAGAAAAGACCGCAGACAACCGACACGATGGTGCCTCCGCGAAAAGTCGATAATTGCTCCGTAAGGTGGCATCAACGCCTGTATGGTTTGTAATCAGACCAATTGATTTTCCTCGAATCCAGTCGCGTTTCTCTCTGAGAAGGACATTCAACCCCAATTCAACTTTTTGCTGTTGTGCTGTGGCAGACATTTTTTTGTGTTTGGATGAAAGGATGGGTCCCCTCCTTTCCATCCTTCCTCTCCGTTCATTCCAATCTTTTAACCGACTGCCGATGGCTGACTGCTGAAGGCTATTAAGTGGAAGATTTTTCGGAATTCGATGATGCCACGCCGATCGGCATCGGGATGCACCCGATTTGTCAACAGAATCGCTGCAAGTTTTCTTTTTAAACAGATTCGTATTGAAGTGCCAGTGAATCCGGTGTGGTAGAGACAACCGTCATCTGCCAAAGCCCAGCCAATACCCCGGCGTTCTCCTTCCGCTGAAGCGACCTGTTGCATCGTAGAGAGGCTCTCCGGACGTAAGAGTTGCCCACCATTTCTCATGAGCGTTCTGCAGAGCTTACCGAGATCCGTTGATGTAGAAAAGAGTCCTGCATTGCCGGAAACGCCACCAAGGAAATGCGCGTTCTCATCGTGGACTTGCCCCATGATGATGCCTTCTCGCCAATCATAGCGTTCGTAGTTCACCATCCGGCGTTCAAAACTGTTGGAATCCTCAGTGGCTGCACACTGTTCACGCCATGTGTGTGGCGGGTTGAACCGCGTCCATTCCATACCGAGCGTCCCGAAAATCCGATCGTATGCCAGTTTATCCAACGATTGTCCCGCGACGCTTTCAAGGAGCGCGCCTAACACGATATACCCCAAGCAACTATACACGGCTTTTTTCCCTGGTTGAGATTCCAGTGGCACCCCTCCGAGATAGGAGATGACATCCTTTCGTGATGGTGCACGCAGATAAACAGGCAACCACGCCGGGAGTCCGGAGGTATGTGTCAGCAGATGTTTAAGCGTCACCCCTTTCTGCTTGAACTCCGGTAGGTATTTCTCTGCAGGCGTATCTAACGAGAGTTTGCCGCTCTCAACGAACTGCATGCAAAGTGTCCCTACAACAATCGGTTTCGTCAGCGACGCTAAGTCGAAAACGGTCGTGTGAAGCATCGGTAGTTTTTTCGGTTTCACACATCGATAACCAAACGCTTCGTGGTAAAGCACCTTTTTATCCGTAAGAATACAGGCAACAGCACCCGGAAACACCTTCTCGGAGATGCTATTCTCAATAAGGTTTTTTAAATTTACCTTGCGGTCAAATGACGTGGGAGTAGAACTTGACATTTTTCTATAAGAATCCCTCCTCCATTTCATGACGGACGACGCGGTTTGGACAGTGTTTAAGTATGTGCCTCTTTTGAGTTGACGACACGCTACTGATATGATACACTATCTATTGTGTTTTGGTAAGTGTTTTTTCACCTGCAAGTAGGTTTTCAAACGATGAGGCACGGAGAATTGGATCATGGCGTTATGCCCAAAAGAACTTCAGGAAATCATAACAACTGAAAAACCTTGGGGGCGTTTCATACAATACGTCCTCAATCAGCCTGTTACCGTCAAAATTTTAGAAATTCGGGCAGGCGAGCAGGTGAGTTATCAGTATCACCACCATCGAAGTGAGTTGTGGATTCCGCTTGATGAGGGTGCTTGTGTAAACCTTGATGGCACCCTTCAACGTCCCGCACCTATGGAACCGGTGTTTATTCCACAAGGTGCTAAACATCAACTCATTGGTGAATCTAAAGACTATCGGATACTCGAAATTGCGTTAGGCCACTTTGACGAAGAAGATATCGTTCGTCTTTCAGACAAGTATGGCAGAATGTAGGTTTTTAATTGATGGACTCCTGGGCCGTTCTCCCTTTCATTACGAGCGGTTTTCTGGTCAGTTACCGGTTAAATATGAGTCCTAATCGCGTAGCCTGCAACAACGGCGCAGGCGACTCGAACGCGAAAAGCGTCATGTTACAAACGTCGTTACCTATCCGCAAGGTATAATTAAAAATTGGACGGTAAGCTACATTTTTCAGTTGACGATGGAAGGGTTGGTTTGCTCCCGCAGGCGGCACAGCAGAAGGTTGATACCGCTTTGCAAAAGATTCATCTTCTCTTTCAGGATGAGACAGAAGCATCACTTGCCGAATTGGAGCGTGGGCTTCGTGCGTGGACCCGAAGTCATCTCCAGTCCGAGGATATTGCTCAGGTCGCGGCATTAGCCACACGCGCGCGTGAGGCGTTTTCGGTGTTAGTTACCATTGGGGTTGGGGGTTCCGACCTGAGTGCCCGCGTCTTTCACGATTCCTTCAACCATCCCTATCATAACTTGTTGTCGGTTGAAGAACGAGGCGGTGCCCCCGAAGTCTATTTCACAGGTGATACCTTCGATCCACGCAAACTTGCTGGCTTACTTGAAATGCTCAAATCAAGAAACCTCCTTGATAAGACGCTTTTCAATGTCATTAGCAAATCCGGGACAACGGCCGAAACGATGGCGACATTGATGATTATCCGTGATGCGCTTGATGATGTAAACTGGCATAAACAAATCCTCGCGACGACCGGATTAACCGTCGACAGTGTGCTCTTCCGAATACATAAGCAATCACCCTTCTACGGGGACCCACTGCTTCCTGTTCCTGATGGCGTTGGGGGACGGTTTTCAGCTTTCTCTCCAGTTGGGTTGTTCTTTCTCGCTATGACGGCAGGAAAGGACGAGACTCCCGATACCCGAATTCGTGCCGCTGTCGAAGGGGTGAGTCAGGCGCATGAAGACTTTAATCTCGATTATAACCATCAGGATAACATGGCATATCAATTGGCACGATGGATTCATCTTTCTGAAGAAACTAACGGAACCAAGGACCCAAGTAAAAACACCATTGTTTTTTACAACTACGCTGACAGTAGTTGCCTTGGTGAATGGCTTGTCCAACTTTATACGGAATCTATTCAGGAACGCCGGGGCGGTGCTAATGTCATAAATGCAAAGGGACCCACGAGTAATCACTCTATTCTCAACGGTATTATCGCCGGTCCCAGAGATAAAGTCGTTTTATTTATCCATTGGGAGGAACTTGGTCCCGATTTAGGACTACCGACAGAGACTGGAATGGACAGCAAGTTAACCGAGTTGGAAGGTTTATCCATGACGCACATGCAGACTGCTTCGTATCGCGGGACGGCTTTAGATTTGAGTGAGAACGGGGTCCCGAATGCAACGCTAACGATCTCGAAGCGGGATATTCGGTCTGTTTGCCGGTTAATGCGCCTCTTAATGGACACGATTGCCGTGAAAGGCAGGCTCCAGGGATTACATCTTGACAATGATGACGGGAGTGAGTTAACATACCTGCAAGATGGTGTAGAAGGCTATAAACGAAATTTCCGATCTTTTTTAGAGTCTTGAAAAAAATGAGAAATAGACTCTCAGGTTTACGATTCCATGATAAAATATTTATCGCTTACGGCTTCGTCTTCCTTGTCATGTTTGGCGTTGTCTTTGGGAGTACCAGTTTCCTGATTCGGCTCGCTTTTAAAAGGGAAATTGACTCTTATGTTGAGAGGGTTCAAGCGCAAATTTCAAACAGTTATCGAAAGTTGCTCAACAAAGTTCAGAAAGAAGTCCACGCCACAGCCACTGATGTGAGACTGCACCGCGTCATAGAAAGCGAGTCGCGCTTCCCTTATCTACCAGCACCGGAGTTCGATCTCTTAGAGTATGGGACCGCGGATGGAAGGCTGCTATATCCAGACACAAGGGTAGGACAGAGGACGCGAACATATAATTCGTTGGACGACGAAGAGGGATATATACAACTCAGAATTATTCCGCTGCAGAGCGATTTGGGGTTGCAGTATGTGGTTCAGGTAACAGAAGCAGGCGAATGGGGATTTGTGACAGGGGGTTACCTCTTGCAGAAGTGGCTGGAGACGACCCAAACGAGCCTCCAATCTGATGAGCATCCTATCTTCCTTGTAGGAAAGACACAAAGTTCGGAGACGACCTCCTTCGACACCGAGCTGGAGACGACAGCGGCAGAGGATTGGCTCCCGCTAAATTACGCTTCTCAGACAGCGCAAGGGAGAGGATGGTTTAAATCACTTCCGCGTTGGCTTCCAGAACAAAAAATCTTTTTGCAGGGAACAGAAGAGACCGGTGGACGGGCTTTTACCGCTTTTCGGATAACACCTTTCAACTCACCCTTCGCGACGACGCGCGCGACCCCCGCTGTCGGTCTAATCGTGGCATATTCGCATGAACGTCAGATGAAATGGCAGCAGCAACTTACGATTACACTGCTTTTGAGTGGTATCGGTGGACTCGCGTTAGTTTATCTCATCAGTTATATCATTAGTCGTCGGATTACCCGTCCGATCGCGGTGCTGCGTGAGGGGGTCAGCCATATCGCTGCAGGTGATCTGGACCATCGCGTTAAAATCCAATCGCGTAACGAGGTGGGGCAGCTTGCTGAAGGGTTCAACCAAATGGCGCAGGACCTGAAGCAGAGCATGGAGGAGCGCATGGCGGCAGAACGTGCCGCGACGTGGAGAGATGCCGCTCGACAAGTAGCACACGAAGTTAAAAACCCGCTCTTTCCGATTCGGCTCTCCGTTGAAAACCTACAGCAGGCGAAATCCAACCCTGAGGTCTTTGAGCAAATATTCAGTGAATGTACGGACACAGTCATTGAAGAGGTCGATCGGATCGGTAAACTCATAGACGAGTTCCATCAATTCGCGCGAATGCCGAAGCCTCAGCGAAAATGGAGCCAATTGAATGACATTGTGAGATCTGTTCTAACATTATACACCGGTAGACACATAACCGACCTTGCGCAGGAAAATGAAGGGACACCGATGAGTTCAGAGCAGGTGGACTCGGTGCTACAAGATTCTACTGAGAAGTTCTGGCTTGAAAATATCTCGAAAATTAAAGTTAGGACTGAGTTAGATCCGCTCCCTCGACTTTTAGTTGATCCGGAACAGATGACACAAGCACTTGGCAATCTCCTGAAAAATGCAATTGAAGCGATGCCTGCGGGCGGATTGCTTAAGGTGAAAACCTATTTCACACCAAAGGGCAGTCAATCCTCGGTTTCTGTCGACAGTCTCTCAGAATACGTTTTGACGGGAGAAGATGATAACGATCGCCATACACCAAGTAGCCGTCAGCGAGAGAATCTTACGGCAGATGAAAACGATAGCGACAGCCGTGCACCGAAAGCCATTAATGGCACGGTTTCGCTGGAAATTCAAGATACAGGGCACGGTATGTCCGAGGAGACGATGGCGAATCTCTTTGTGCCTTATTACACGACAAAGTCGGAGGCGAATGGTAGAGGACTCGGTGTGCCAATTGTTAGGAGGATTGTCACAGAACACGGTGCCGATATAGACTTCCAAAGTGCTGAAGGCGAAGGCACAACCGTCCGTATCCATTTTTCCCACAATCAAGAAACTCGCTCCGAGGCGTTTACATCAGCGACTCAAGAATTCATACCACGCACGAGCTTGGTTACTGAACTGGAAACCGAAGATCCGACGGTAGGCGTTAAAGACTGAACCTACTCCCTGTTGGCTGCACTGCTATAGAGTGTCCGTTTGAGAAAACCAACTATCTGTCCGAAATAAAATTAGGTTTCCTTAGAGGGCATAATTTGTTTTTTGCTTTACATTTGACGGGTGGTCACCAGCACCGTAATTAAAAATATGGAAACTATTCTGATTGTAGATGACGAAAAAAATACGCTTAAGATGTTGTCCCAAGGACTCAAGATGCGCGGGTATCAGGCTCTTACAGCTGCGAGTGGTGAAGAAGCATTGCAACAGTGCATCAAGTCCGATGTGGATCTTGTGCTGTTAGATATCCGCATGGAAAATGGAATGGATGGTGTTCAGACGCTTGTAAAACTTCGTGAACGCTACCCGGAATTAAATGTAGTAATGATGTCTGCACAGCAAGATATTGAAATTGCTGTTAAAACAATGGAGCTCGGTGCGAAGCGGTATATTACAAAACCGATCAGTATTGATAAAATTCTCTCCAGTGTCCAACCGTTTTTAGATATATCGCGCTTATCGCAAGAAAATGAGATTCTGAAATCACAAATTACACCCGCCGACGAAATGGTAGGTGAGAGTGCCGTTATTTCGCATCTCCGCTTGCAGATTCAGCGGGTCGCGGGAAGCAAACTCGGTGTCTTAATCTCTGGCGAGAATGGCACGGGTAAGCAACTTGTTGCGAATGCGATCCATCGACAGAGCAGACGTGCCGCGAAAACCTTCATCCCCCTCAACTGCGCCGCTTTACCCGATGAACTCATTGAGAGTGAACTCTTTGGACATGAACGCGGCGCATTCACCGGTGCTGACTCGCGAAGGCAGGGGCGCTTTGAACTCGCTCATGGTGGCACGATCTTCCTTGATGAAATTGGCGATATGAGTTTAAAAGCGCAGGCAAAGGTTCTTCGCGTCATTGAAACCGGCGAAGTTGAACGGCTCGGAGGAAATCAGATTCGGACGGTAGATGTGCGAATTATCGCAGCGACGAACAAACACCTCCCCGAGGAAATTGAGAAGGGGCGGTTTCGGCGGGATCTTTTCTATCGACTTAATGTCGTGCCTATTACCGTTCCACCGCTCCGAGAACGGACAGAGGATATTCCCCTGTTAGTAAAATACTTCGCCGAGCGTTTACAACTCAATATTGCATCCACCCCGAAAGTCATTGATCCAGGGGCTTATGCTGTGTTTCAAAATTACAGTTGGCCCGGGAACATCCGGGAGTTGAAAAACATCGTTGAACGCCTCCTTATTATGGTAAATCGAGAGGTCGTCATGGCACCCGATGTCGCCGAGGCTTTGTCATTGGTGCGGCAATCCACGTCCTCGTATTCATCGCCTGTAGCGGATGGAGCACTCAACCCCTACGATCAAGGTACCTTGCAGTCCTCTCTCGGGATACCGCTCTACAAACCCGGAACGACGCTGAGTAAAATGATGGATGCTGCCGAAGCGCAATGTATCCTTGCGGCTTTGGAAGAGAATAAGTGGAACATCCGACGGACCGCAGAAGCATTAAAGGTGGAGCGGAGTAACTTGTACAAAAAGATGAACCGGTATGGCATTTCTCGACCGAGTTCTGCGAGTTGAATTGTAGGAGGGAACTCCGATTCCCGACTGTTACCATGCTACAGAAAAACATCAACGAAAATAACGGGATGACTCGACTTCAACTGCTCATCCTTGTTATTATAGCCATTATCATTGTGGCACTTTCTTTCCCACCGTGGCAGGAGTATCGAAAGGTGAGCGCGGCGGATATAGATGTCGAAACCATTGCTGTTGCCATCAAGAAGTACTTCAAGCACACCGGTGGGTATCCAACGAATTTAGGTGCTTTGGTGACGGATACTGGCATTGAAGGATGGCGTGGTAACTATCTGGAGTCTATTCCTGAAACACCTTGGGGTGGGAATTATGTTCTCCAGCAAGATGCCTATAAGGTGGGGATTGCAAAAAATCACCCGCGTGTCCCTGAAAAATATCGCATCGGTGGTGTCGCGGAGATTAGTAGAGTCTACCATGCGGACGCGCGCCTCGGTGAAAAGTATTGGTGGTAGTTAGTTAGCAGTCGTCAGTTGTCGGTTAAAGACGGGACAGGTTAACCGATGACCCTCTTCCGAAGACCAATAACCGGTAAAAAATATGTGGGTCTTTATTCTCCTTTTTGGTTTGGCAGTCGGCAGTTTTCTCAATGTATGTATCTACCGTATTCCGCTCCCAGACGTGTCGATTCATTCCCCACGTCGCTCTTTTTGCCCTGAATGTAATGAACCGATAAACTTTTACGACAACATTCCGGTTTTAAGTTATCTGCTTTTGCTGGGAAGGTGTCGGTCTTGTAAGGCGAAGATTTCCGTTATATACCCGTTGGTTGAGTTAGCGACGGCTGCCCTGTTTCTACTCATGTTCTACCAGTTCGGGTTAACCCTCGAATTTCTACTCGCAATCGCCTTCATTGCTGTGTTGTTGCCGATCTCTGTCATCGATGCCAGGCACTACATTATTCCAAATGTCCTCATCGTGACGGGGTTGATTCTCGGTTTGGTGATTGTCTGTGGGATCGCGTATCAGCGTGCCGATGTTTGGTATCTGCTTACACGTCTCATCGGTGCCGTTGCTGGATGGACGGTGTTATGGTTGATCGCCGTAATTGGGAGCGCGATCTTACGCAAGAAAGCAATGGGCGGTGGCGACCTCAAACTGATGGCACTCAACGGATTGTTCCTCGGTGCGTGGCCCGAACTCCTGATGGTGATCGCCTTCTCTGCCCTAAGTGGAGCAATCGTCGGGAGTGCCTTGATTCTCTCCGGACGCAAAAGTCGGCAGAGTCCTATCCCGTATGGACCCTTCCTTGCAGGTGCCGCTGTGCTTGTGCTTCTATGGGGAGACACGCTCTGGAGTACCTATTTGCGGTTCGTTGGCTGGCATTAAAAGTAGCAGGCACACGCCGTGTGCTGTAGCCATCTAATGCTATGGAGAAAATATGATGTTTATCCCTGCTGGTAATTTCGATATGGGAATCAGAACCAACGATAACGATGGGGAAGACGATGAAAAACCCAGGCACACTGTCTACCTTTTTTACGGATGTTAAAAGCGTCCGTGTGTTGCGCGGCGGCTCTTGGGTAAGTAACGCCAAGTTTGTGCGAGTTTCCGATCGCACACGGTTCACCCCTCGGATTACAAACAAGGCTCGCGGTTTCCGCTGTGTGAGACCTGTAACACCTTAATTCGGAGTTGGCGAATTACGAGAAAACCGGCATCTTGCAATTAACGGGTCAGTAGGGTATAATTAAATCCAATAAGGAGGATCTGAGTTATGGATGTTAAAGACGCAATTCTTTCACGACGCACCATTTTTAAGTTTAAACCGGAACCGGTGCCGAACGATGTCATCGAACAGGTTTTCAGCTTTGGGATATGGGCACCCAATCACCATGTCACAGAGCCGTGGCGGTTCACTGTCATCGGTGAGGAGACGAAACTGATTCTTGCAGACCGCTACCGCGAAATTAAGATTGAGGATACCCCCGATCACGTTGATGCCGAGAATCTTGCCAAAATCGGTGAATTGGCTTACGAGAAATTCATGTCCAAGCCGACGATTATTGCCGTGTCATGCCTACAGGAGGGTGATGAGCAACGTCGACGGGAAGATTATGCCGCTGCCTGCTGTGCGGTGCAGAACGTCCAGCTCGCTGCATGGGATGCTGGCGTCGGAATGCAGTGGAGCACCGGCAGAATTACGCTTGAAGAGCAGACGTATCAATTGCTCGGAATTGATACGTCACAAGAGTACATCATCGGCTTCTTCTACACAGGGTATCCCGCCGACATCGGCGCACCGAAACGACAACCCGCAGGCGAGTTTATCCGCTGGGTGGCATAAAAGCCGTCGGCAATCAGTCATCAGCGGTCAGTAAGAGGGAATTAGGTGTCGAACGCCCCGACTGCTGACAACTATTTCAGTCGATACGCTGCCGTGGCGTTCTCATGGAAGAACTTTGCCTTGACTGCATCGCCTTTCGCACTAAAGTAGTCATTCACAAGCTGCTGCACGACTTTATACGGCGCGAAACGTTCAGATACGGGCCAATTACTCCCGTAGATGAGCCTATCCTCACCAAATGCCTCCCATAATACATCTATTGTTGGGGTGTAATAGGCGACATCCGTCGGCGCGGGGATTTGTCCCGTGTGTTCTGCGAGTCCAGATACCTTGCAATAGATGTTTGGGTAGCGAGCGACTTCATGGATTGCGGAAACCCAACCCGGATCGGGTGGCTGTTCTGATATTCGCGCACCCGCGATGTGGTTGATGACGATGTGCATTTCTGGGGTATGCTCAACCAAGGTTGGCAAAACGGATAACATCTCAGGATTAATCAACAGGTCCAAAGTGAGTGCTTTCGCTGCCAACTTTTCAATATTGGCTAAGAACGTGTCGTCACCGATGGCACGTAGGTGTCCCCCGCCGAGGCGTATTCCGCGAAAGAGTGGATTCGCAGAAAACCTTGACAGAGACGCTTCAAAATCCGCTGCGTCGGGCTCTAAGTGTCCAACGAACCCAACAATGAAAGGCTCATCTGCGGCGAGGTCGAGAATCCACTGGTTGTCTTCAAGCCATTTGCTCGCCTCAACGACGACAGTGCCTGTCGCACCTTCGGGGACAGCGAGTGCTTTGTAGTCTTCCGGCATAACCTTTCGGTAAAGCACGTCATCATCTGGGTTCGGCCACGGAACGCCTTCGGGGCGCGTTGGATCGTAGAAATGTGTATGTGTATCAATAATCATTTTTTAATTTTTCCTTTTATCGTAATAGGGCTCTTAACCTGTTTGCTGTTTGGATGTAATCCTTCTGATCAGGCACAGCAACAGAAGCGGGAACTGCAACGTGATGTGTTGAAGCTCAGAATGGGACAGGCACTCAATCCGACAGATGCGGAAGGGTATATTCAACTCGGCATAGCCTATCGTGAACTCGGTGAATATGAGAATGCTATGGACGCTTTCCAAAATGCTATTGTACTTGATGACCAGCACCATCACGCCTATAACAATCTCGGTTTGGTTTACACCGACCTCGGCTTGTTTGTCCCTGCGATTGAGACGTTCCACACTGCGCTTGAGTTATCCCCGGGAAACCCCGCCTTCTACAACAATCTCGGCTATGCTTACGACATGACAGACCAGTTCGACGAGGCACTTGCCGCCTTCCAAAACGCTATTGAGACGGAACCAACCTTTGCCGATGCTTACTACAATATGGCGGGTGCCTATCTCCAACGCGAAATGTATCAGGAGGCTATCCAAAATTACAAGGCAGCCCTCGAAATAGAGGAAGGGGACGCTGATACCTATTTTAACCTCGGTCTCGCTTACGAGGAGAACGGGGAATTCCTCCCCGCTATCCAATCCTACGAAAAAGGCTTATCCCTTGATGACAGCGATGCGGAAGCTTACTATCGTCTCGCACAGGCGTATGAAAAAAATGGCGATCCGCTCATGATGCGTCGCTATCTGGAGATTTTCTTGGAGCGCGCAAAGGGTGTCCCTTATCTTGAACAGCAGATCCGCACGGCTGAGGAGATGTTTGATAGATAGTACTTTCTAATTTTCCTTGCGGTTCGGTCAGGTGAATTTGCGCTTTCACGTGTCTTTTCGTGTATCCGCCCTCCACTACGTTACGGGCTTACGGTCCATTTTTATTTTTAAGATAGCAGCCTGCAACACCGGCGCAGGCGACTCTGAATCCGAAAACCGTTAGAGAACCTATCGCTTAATTTAACGCTTTGCGAATTATTAAAAGTCCTTCCGCAAAATCAGTAGGAATTCCGACTTCATTCCGTCTGGGTTCTTATTTTTCCGAGCACCGAAGAGTTTCCGCGTTTTAATCTTGTCCTCATAGACTTTTTCAAATACAAACCCGCGTTCCGTGAAATACTCCGCCAATATTCGCCACAATTCAACCATTATATCATCAACCCATGGATTACCGACGAAAATACAAGCGGCTGCGCCCGGTCTCAGTTGATTCATCGAATTTTCAAGTGCGTTGACTGTGTGGCAGAAATAGGAGTCGAGTCGTTTCTGTAGGTCGTCCCGTGTGAGCATCTTCCTGATTTTGTCCAACGTTTCCGTCTGAATCAGCCGATCTGCTTTCCGATACGGGATTTCAAGCCGCGATAATTCACGAATCTCTTCTTCGGTGTGTCCTAACCAGAAGAGGTCCATCTTTGTAGAACGGATGTATTCTTGGGCTTGGAGATACGGTGGCGATGTGATTAACGCATCGCAGTCTCTCGGCACAGGAGCATAGGACGAATCCACACCCCCATAAAATTCTACCTTCCCCAGATGTTCAAACTGGTTTTGTGTGTGCATCGTGAAGGTGTTGAGGTCTCTCAACGTCTTCAAGGAGAGACTGCGGGTCATCGCTTCCAACTGTTCTCTCCAATTTTCGTTGAGCAGTTCCTCTATAACCTTCAACTTACGCTGAGATCTGGCGAGCTTAGGCGTTCTGTCTTCTGTATAAGAGAAGCGTTTGCTAACCTTCAACAACGCGGATTTGATAATAGTTGAATAGATCCCACCATCTGTGTTGTGAATGAAACCCCAATACCGCGATAGCACGTCTAAGATTTCCGGCGCATACCAGTAGTCAACATTCGACCAATGCGGTGTGAACTCGTGTTTACTTTCTCGCATGCCCTCCAATCGTTTGTGCAAATTCGCTTCGCTGAGCAATTCTTTCCCACGATAGACCTTGAGTGGCATGATATGGTTCAAGAGTAGATTCAGATCGAGTAGAACGGCGTTGCGTTTACACAGATATGCCTCGACACCCACAGTCCCCGAACCGGCGAACGGGTCGATAATCCAATCCCCTTCCTTTGTGTAGGTGTTGATGGCGTACCGAACGACTTGCGGGATGAATTTCGCAGGATACGCGAAAATAGCGTGCGTCAGATAACCGGTATCGTTGATTTCAGGGACGAGTTCTCGGAACGAAACCAACGCTACTTCGTCAGATGTCGGGTCCTCTTTTAGAGTCTCGGATTCGTTATCTGAGGGGAAAAGCGTGAATTGTTCTGTTAAATTACGGTTTTTCATAGGCCGCTATGAGACACACTATTGCAGCTCTTCCTCTGTTAATTGGAAATCAAAGACCTCTTCGGCTGCTTCCGTTCCTTCAATTTCTTCATCGGTGAGCTGAAAATCAAAGACCGCTTCTCCTTCTTCGACTTCCGCCGTCTCTGTATCGGTTGGTGGAGTGCTTTCGAGTTGCTCCGTCGGTTGCGGTGTTTCCTGCGTTTCAAGCTTTGGAGAACTCGCACCGAGGATCGTTAATCCCACAATCCCGACAACGCAGAGGGTCGTAACCGTCAATGCGACGGGTCGCTTATAGAGGACGACACGCTCAC
This sequence comes from Candidatus Poribacteria bacterium, assembly GCA_021295715.1. Classification (NCBI taxonomy): domain Bacteria; phylum Candidatus Poribacteria; species Candidatus Poribacteria bacterium. The sequence continues at coordinate 45,955 of JAGWBV010000034.1, forward strand.
TTTTGTCTAAGAACGGGAGGAACAGTAAGAGCACCATACCGACCGTCGGAATGACAAACGTTCCAACGATTTCGAGCGGACCTTGGAAATACTTCAGGAGTTGAAACAGGAATAGGAAATACCATTCGGGTCGCGGAGCATAATTCGCATTCGTTGGGTCGGCGACATCTTCAAGCGGAACAGGCACAAACAGCGCAACGGCTGCCAGAACTACAAAGAGGATTAGCATGCCGACAACGTCTTCAAAGACCTGATCCGGATAGAACGGTTTCCCTGCCTTCATCTCTTCTGAGGTGTTCTGTGGGGTACCTGAAGAACCGTAGTAGCGGACGAAGAAGAGGTGCACACCGACTAAACCGAAAGCCAGCCACGGTAACCAGATTGTATGGAGCGCGTAAAATCGAGACAGGGTCACCGCACCGATCTCGGTTCCACCGCGTAAGACCTTCGCAACAAAATCGCCCAAAATGGGGGCAGTGCTGGCGATTTCGACACCGACAACCGTTGCCCAGTATGCTTTCTCGTCCCATGGAAGGAGATAACCCGTGAATCCGAAACCGAGGACGACCAGCAGCAAGAGAACGCCGAATATCCAAGTCAATTCGCGCGGGGCTTTATATGAACCATAGAGGATGACGCGGAGCAGGTGCAGAAAGACGATGATGACCATCGCACTCGCACCCCAATGGTGCAACCCGCGAACGAATGATCCAAACGGCACCTCTTCGCTGATATACGTTACCGCATTGTGTGCATGCTCGGGTGAAGGCGAATAATATAACGCCAAAAATGCACCCGTAGCCGCCTGAAGCAGAAGCAGAAACATCGCCAAACTGCCCAGTGAGAAAAGCAAATTGATGTGTTTCGGTAGGGGTTTGCGTAGATGACGCTCGTTGAGAAATTGCCGCATTATGTTTCCTTCACATACAAAATGCCGGCTTCGACTTTCGTTTGTAGTTTCTGCAACGGACGCGGCGGCGGTCCGGCAACAACAATTCCGTTCCTGTCGAACACCGCGCCATGACACGGACAGAGAAAAGATTCCTTCTGTTCATCCCACCGAACAAGGCAACCCAAGTGTGAGCAGGTTCGCGAAAAGACCGTCCATTCCCCATTACCGGCATCCGTCAAATAGACAGAGCGTTTTTTTGTTGCCTTGACCCAGCCGTCTTTGGCAGTGAAGGTATAGTCCACTTTTTTAAAACGACTGTTTTTGAGTCGGTCGGCGAGCCCCAAATCAACCCATTTCGACTCCCCTTTTTTGAAGGCAGGCGAAATCGCAAAGCCGATGAGCGGAATGCCGGCGGCGAGGCTCAACACTCCTCCGATAAACGCTGTACCGATTTCTAAAAATGAGCGTCGGTTCCCCTGCTTTGCCATCCACTTTCTCCTTTTTTAATGATCATCAGTAGGGCTTTCTGATGAAGTTCAATAAAATATTTGGGTAATTCTATAAAGAACAGTTTTCAATCAAGAAGGCTCCATTATCCTGCAAATCCTTGAATCTTGTAAATCCTGATTCAGACAATGAACACCTACATTACCCGATTAAATTCTTAATCTTCATGCGAAAACCCTTTCAGTTATCAGTTTTCGGTTAAGAGGTTTTCGGTTAAGACAACCCTCTTGTGACCGATAACTGACAACCGACAACCGACAACTATTAAGGCTTTTTCCACGTTTGCCCTTCA
>JAGWBV010000035.1 GCA_021295715.1 Candidatus Poribacteria bacterium
TGTGGAGAGATATACCGTTTTTCAAGACACTTTCTGTGTCAATAACGGCAGCGAAACCCAACTTCACACTTTTATCAACTCACGTTAGTTATCAGAGCGTTCGCTACGCTCACTTTCAGTTATCAGTATTCAGTTAAAGCGTCTTTATAAATATCAGTCCAAACCGCGTAGCCCGTAAGCGTAGCGGAGGGGTTTTTGATAGGGTGTTTCTTCAGACATACGGAGCGGCACTTTATTTCTCAAACCACCCTAACCGAACCGCAAGGTAAATTAAAAATATGTTTTTAGAAAAAATTAACACCCCAGCAGATTTGAAAAATCTTGAACTTGATGAACTGAAAGCACTCGCTGAAGAGATGCGCGCCTATCTATTGGCAGTACTCTCTCAGCATCCAGGACATTTCGCACCGAACTTCGGGACGGTCGAACTGGCAATAGCGTTGCACAAAGTGTATGATACACCGCGCGACAAAGTCATCTGGGACATCGGGCATCAGGCGTATCCGCATAAATTGCTTACCGGAAGACGGGACTCGTTCCCAACGCTGCGTCAAAGTGGTGGCATCAGCGGGTTTCTCAGTAGAGCTGAGAGTGAATATGATGTCTTTGGCGCAGGACACTCCAGCACCTCTATCGCCGCGGCATTAGGTGTTGCTACCGCCAGAGACATCACTAATGAGTATTACAAAGTCGTCGCTATCATCGGAGACGGTGGATTAACAGGTGGGATGGCATTTGAAGCGTTGAACGCCGCTGGCGACTATAGAAACGATATGACCGTCATTCTCAATGACAACAACATGTCCATTTCAGCGACAGTCGGGGCGTTCTCTAAACATTTTCACAAACTCACGAGTTCGCCACAGTACAATCTCCTACGCTCTGGCGCGAAGGGGTTGATGAATATGATTTCAGAGGACGCCAAACAGATAGCAAGGAAGATTGAGGCATCATTGAAACCCGGCACCCTGTTTGAGGAATTCGGGTTCCGCTACTTCGGTCCGCTCGATGGTAACGATTTAGAAGCACTGATACCGGTTTTGACAGGCATCCGCAGTCTCACTGGTCCTATTTTACTGCATGTCGTAACCGAAAAAGGGCGCGGCTATACGCCAGCAGTAGAAGATCCCGTCGGGTTCTATAGTGTCAGTGGTCCCTTCAATCTGAAAACGGGAAAGACGACCAAACCGAAACCCGAAACACCCGCGTATACGGAAGTATTCAGTCGAACGTTGATTGAATCCGCGAAACGCGATGCACGGATCGTCGGTGTGACGGCAGCAATGCCCGGTGGCACAGGACTCGATAAGTTTGGCAGCGCATTTCCGAGTCGATGTTTCGATATCGGCTTAGCAGAGCAGTGCGCCGTTACCTTCGCGGGTGGGCTTGCTACGCAAGGCATGCGCCCCGTTGTCGCCATCTATTCCACTTTCCTTCAGCGAAGTTACGATCAAGTGCTACACGACGTGTGCATCCAAAACCTTCCAGTGATTTTCGCAGTGGACAGGGGCGGACTTGTCGGTGCTGATGGTCCAACACATCACGGCGTTTTCGATTTTGCCTATCTCCGCTCTATTCCAAACATGGTCGTCATGGCTCCTAAAGATGAGAACGAACTGCAGTCTATGGTGAAGACTGCTGTCGCGTATCAAGAGGGTCCCATTGCGTTCCGTTATCCGCGTGGTACGGGTATCGGTGTGAAAATGGCGGCGGAACCGCAGGTGCTACCGATCGGAAAAAGTGAAATCGTTAGAGAGGGTGAGGATGTCCTCGTGATTGCCATCGGCAATCGCGTCTACCCTGCACTTGAAGCGGCGCAAACCTTAGCCGATTCTGGGATCTCAACAGCGGTTATTAACGCACGGTTTGTCAAGCCGCTGGACACTGCGACAATTCTACCGCTTGCAGAACGGATTGGTAAGGTAATTACGATTGAAGATGGCGTGATAATGGGCGGTTTCGGTAGCGCAGTTTTGGAGGCGATCGCTGCGGCGGGTATCAAAGACGTGCAGATCCGAAATCTCGGTATCCCAGATGAATTTATTGAACACGGCGATGTCCAACATCTTTATGCACTCTGTCAATGCGATGCCGATGCGGTCGTCCGCACCGCTCAGGTAATGCTACAATAGCATTGTCCCGCAGGTTTCCCACACGCGGCTTGCGTCGCAGCCAGTCGTCAGCGATCAGCAAGAGGTAATTGTGGTGGACAAAACGTCAGTTATTGCAACACGATCCACTCATAGCCGAGAGCCGAAAGCCGAGAGCCGAAAGCCGAGAGCCAAAAAACGAATAGACACTTTTCTGGTAGAACACGACTTGGTAGAGAGCCGGGAACAGGCGAAACGGCTCATTCTTGCAGGTGCGGTGACCGTTAACGGAAACTCCAAAATTAAGCCAGGGCAACGTATTCCCCCCAATGCCAAGGTAATCGTGCAGCATCAGCAAAAATATGTGAGCCGAGGCGGGTTGAAGTTAGAAAAGGCGTTACATACCTTTGATATAAACGTTCACAATCGTGTCGCACTTGATGTTGGTGCATCAACGGGTGGATTCACAGATTGCCTCCTCCAGCACGGTGCAAAATTCGTCTATGCCATTGATGTCGGTTACGGGCAACTGGCGTGGAAACTCCGCACGCACCCACAGGTGCAACCGATTGAGAAAACGAACATCCGGCACCTAACACCAGCGCAGCTAAAAACAACGGCGTTAAACAGCACAGAAGACGCTGCCTCCATTGCTGTGATTGATGTTTCCTTCATTTCTTTGAGAACGGTTCTGCCGAGCGTCATCAAACTTCTTACGCTAAATGGCAGTCAGCGGTCAGCCGTCAGCGGTCAGCAAGAGCGTGTCCCTTCACCAGAAAACCTCTTAACTGACAGCCATAATGCCGATAGCCATTACGACATCATCGCACTGCTGAAACCACAATTTGAAGCCGGTAAAGTCCATGTGAAAAAGGGTGGAATCGTCTCCGACAAACAGGTACATATCCAGACGATAGAGAACCTCAGTGCTTTCGTCACGGAAAAACTCGGAGCCACAGTGAGAGGTCTGACCTATTCCCCAATCCACAAGGACATCCGGAATATTGAGTACTTGCTCTGGCTTATGGTCGATGGTGAGCGCATGAATTCCTATCAACTCCAGCATACGACTGCTGAGGTTGTAGATGCTGCGCATGAATCTTTTGGAAATGACTCTCAGCAACCAGCAGTCAGCGGGTGGTAAAAGACGTTTTGTTAGACCCAAAGCAGTAGCCTGCAACATCGGCGCAGGCGGATTTGAGAAAGGGACTTTAAAGATGAAAGCTGCGTTATTCTTCCGCAAGGTAAAATTAAAAATTTTTGTTGCGATATTTCTCATTGTCGGACTCTGCGGGGGGTTTTTCTTTGTTCGCTCACGGACTTTTCTGGATTGGGTGGAGGGACGGCTTGAGACTGAACTCAAAAATCGGATAACGGGGGACTACACGGTAAACATCGGCAAAATAGAGGGAAATATCTTAGGAAGCGTCAGCATTAAAAGCGTTGAGATTTCCACGGAAAACAAACCCGTAATTTCCACAGGAAAAGTCGTACTCAAATACAATCTGTTAGGATTGCTAACTCGGAGATTTGAGGTGAAGGAACTCAGGGTGGCCGCCCCGCAAGTCAACGCAAAACCTGACCCTGATAAACTTAATCTGTTCAATATTTTCCTCGCAAATCCGACCGGTAAGGACACACCACAATTCGATTTTTCCATTGAAGTGCTCCACTTTACTGACGGAACAATCGGCTACACCGACACGCAACGGAACCTTTCCTTAAGTATCGAGGGCGTTACTATTCGGGTGAAACGACCGCTCAATACAGGGAAGCATAACGGAACGTTTGCAATTAAGAGTGGCAGTTTCAAGGTCAACGGTGCTGAGACGGCAATTGACAAATTTGATGCCGATTTTCATATTTTAGCCAGCAGTAGCACATTAGATAAACTTCGATTGGAATTTGGCGACTCCGATTTGGAGGTTACGGGTGGATTTACCCACACAGAAACCACCACTTCTTGGAACAGCACGCTTGACTTGAGCCTGAACCTCGCAGATATAGAGCCTTTTTTCGGTGAAGACATCGAACTTGAAGGTGTTGTGGACGCAACACTGACAGCAAATGGGAACCCAGATTCTGCCTTAGCCGGAACACTCTCTGCGGAAATTCCAAAATTCTCCGCTGTCACAGCAAAGAACATTCCCAAAATAACGTTGACAGCAGGACGCATTGACGCGGATTTCAACGCTGAACCCACCCCAATATTCACATTAAAAACACTCAGTTTCCAAGTCGCCGATGGCACCGTGGTCGGTGATGGAAGTATCACATCAGAAAACGCGTTGGAAGGTGATCTGCTAAGCCAACTTCAACAAATGTTAACCCACCCGGTGACTTACCGCGGAAAATGGGACGCTACAAAAATACATCTGATCCCTCTGGTGTCGATGTTCTTCCAACTGCCAGAAAATTTGCAAGACAGCACAGGACTCCTCTCAAGCAGCGGAGAATTCAGCGGAAATCGGGCAGATACCTCAAGCCTCAAACTCGACAGCAAGGTAGTCCTAACGGAGACAACCCTTGACGAAGTCAAACTTGACGATTCAACCTTCAATTGCGCAATAGCAGCGGGTGAATTGAAAATCGACGGGAACTTAGATGAAACCGAGATTAATGTCACAGGTCCCTTCCCTGTAGGTGGACAAGATGTATTGGAGATTCACGCATCGGGCATCGATTTCGATGATGTGATGAAGATTGCCAACAGTGCGGATATAGGCGGGACAGCGGAATTGTCTGCGCAGTTGTCGGACGGGACGCTGAAAGGGGCCATGGAGATCCCGAATGCGACTTTCAACGGCATTCCGATCGGTGTGTTGACTGGTGATTTTCGCTATCAAAAGGGACGGGTCTACATCGAAAACGGGTTGATGACGAAGAAAACACTTGGCGGTCAGCAGACGGAATGGAAGGATGGAAAAATGGAAGGCAGGGAACCAAACGCCTATTCCAACCCTCCAACCTTCCAACCTTCCAGTCAAATAACGGCGTATGAGAGCCGAACGACAATTACAGGAACTGTGGAGGTTAAAGGCGAATTCCCTGCGGATATCAGCGTCGTTGCTGATCCGGTTTACGTCCAACATTACTCGAAATTATTGTTAGGTGCCGAATATCCTGTAGATGGCGAAATCAGAGGTGAACTCAAATTAGATGGAACCCTTATCAATCTGGATGGCACTGCCAATTTCAGTGTTACCGAAGGCGTGGCATGGGGGATCCATTTGGATCCGTTGACGCTCCCTTTGGAAATTGAGGATTACAACCTGACGATACCAGATTTCAAGATAACGACTCGCGGGCAGCAGGTTACACTCAATGTCGCAGTCGCCTCCAACAGGGACTATGATCTCCTCCTCGAAAGCGACGCACCTGTCCACTTAGAAGAAATTGCGAAGGCAGCAAATATTCCCGATTTCCCTTTTGAAGGAGAATTCGATGTTCGGGTGGTTGGAACGCTCAAAAAGCCAGTGAGTGCTGATTTTCGGCTGGAACTCGATTTTTCGGAATTAACCTTCTTGCACATCGAACGCGGGGTGAAATATCCGCTCGGTGACGTCTACCTACTCGGTAAACTCGTGGAACGGAAAAACACCACCGGTGAATCTGACCTCTTCGACTTTTCTGGACACGGGTTTGAGAAAACGAGTCGGATTCAGGGTTACGTCAGCATGGCTCTCGGAAACCCCTACCGATTTACAGCGGATAGTGAGGAATTTGATGTTACGCCAATCCTGCCTATATTACACCCAACACTTGCGGCGGTTACGGGGACCGCTGCCGGGAACGCATCAATCAGTGGAACGATCGCAGATCTTGTCGCACCAGCCGAGGACATAGGCTCTGAAGCCCAAAAACAGCAAATCTATCCCTATGATGTGGATATTTTCGTTAATAGTTGTCAGTTATTAGTTAACAGGCGTCCGTTAAGAGGTGGGTCCGTTGAACCGGAGTCTTCTTTAACTGAACACCGACGGTTTCCGATGGCTGATAGCCTTTCTTTTACCAATGCTGAACCGATTCGCTTGCATCTCAAAGACGACAAATGGACAATTGATGCTTTTTCTTTAACAATACCCGAAGATACGTCCTCATTTCTTGAATTGACTGGGACATTGGATGCGAAAAGTGAAGTGATGAACCTGCACGCTGTATCTGATGGATTCGCACTATCTCCGTTTGGAGAGGTATTGGGGCTGCCGCGTGGCATGCTGCAAACTGGCACCTTTCGTTACGACTTGAAAGCGACCGGAACACCCATCGAACCCAACCTTCAGTTAGAATGGTCAAGCCCGACGCTAATATTAGAAACAGAAGCGGGTGATATTGACATTACCGATGCAGGGGGTACAATAACATATCAAGAGGATATCCTGCGTTTTGAGAGGTGTGCTTTCAAACTTTTCGGTAACGACGTGAACTTGGAAGGGTACGTTGACGTTCAACCCGAAGCGATTAACGCATCGGAGTTACACCTACGCGTTGATACCATTACCTTGGATCTCGCCACCTTGCCAATAGAAGTTATTGATAACCTTGTTACCACCAATAGCGAAATAACTGGAATTTTAGAGGCGTCAATAGAGATCGGCGGCACACTCGCTGAACCTCATGCTCTGTTATACGCTGAAACAGCCGGACAGCGTCCGATCCGCTTGGTCTCCTATATCCCTTCTATCACGTTGGAGCGACTTCGTGTAGATATTCTTTTCGATGCCGAATTTATACGTGTTCAAAGGATGGAGGCAAACGGTCAAATCGGAGAGGGTCCCTATAGTGTCCAAGGGAAAGCCTCGTTCTCACGTCGAAATAGCCATCAATCTTCAGTTAACACGGGTCAGTTAAGAGAGGGTTCGGTTAAATCAGATCCCTCTTTAACTGATAACCGAAAACCGACAATTGATAACTATTTTGATATTGATGTATCAGCGTCACAAGTAGAAATTGGGGACTATGGTTTCGCTTCAGGATATATTAATCTCAGCGGTACAGGCTTAACCCCACAGCAGATTACGGTAATCGGTGAAATAAACGAACTGGAACTTGATAGCTATGATTTTCGTCTTACCAATAGTGCGCCGCTCCGATTCAGTCTAAACGCCCCTCAAACCCGTGAGGGAAATTCTCTGCGACCTTCCAATCTTCCGATCAAAACCGTAGCCCGTAATGGAATGGAGGGCGAATACTCAGAGAGGCATGTCAAAGCCCAAATCAGCCCTGTTTCTCCGCAGGGTAAAATTAAAATACAGATTCCCTTACAACTCGAATCACCGGCTATGACAGTCGCGACAGAAGTCAACATTGCAGGCACCATCACTGCTCCTGAAATCGCGGTAGATTGGCACGGCACACTCAATGAGAAGCAATGGACAGGCAAAATCCAGTATCGAGATGAACGCATAAACATCACCGAAATAGAACTCAAAAACAGTGAAGGAACGTTAAGCCTCGTAGGTGTTATTCCGTTTAATCTGACATTTGAAGCGATGGACATATCTAAGCGGTTTATTGCGGAAACCCCCATTGATGTGCGTCTTCGAGGGAGTGAACTGCCTCTCAATTTTTTCCCAGGGATAGAGACTGTCTTTTCTGAGGCAGATGGCACCGTTGACATAGATTTGGGAATACAAGGCACAAGTCAATCGCCATACGCTGTAGGCAACGTGTTTGTTGAGGCGTTGCAACTCCGCCTTAAGGACTTCCACGGGTTTCCACTGCAGGATATGCGAATGCACCTCAGTGCGCGGGAAGATCTGATTGATTTCGCAGAGTTCCGATTTGACATAGCGGATGGTTACTGTAGGCTCGAACAGGGACAGATTGCATTAGAGGGATTAACGCCGAAATACTTGATATTACGAGGGTTGAAATTAGAACGGTTTCCGCTGGGTTCAGCTGTCCGTGATGCCTTACCGCCAGACCTGTTAGAAGACGTGGAGGGACATATAACAACGACACTCAGAACATTAACGGTCCCGTTTGACAGTTTTTTAGCAACTGGAGAAAGTATGCCGTTTCCGCAGGTCCGAAAGATCCCCTCACCCATAGATCTTATGGCTGTTTCAAACGCGAGTTTATCAATTGATAACGTTCGTCTCGCTTTCAAGGCAATGGAGCGGCACTATGATTTCCAAGATCCCAGACCGGCTCCGATTGTTCTCAGTGATGGCACTTTTGTTTTAACGAATAATTTTACGCTTGAAAATCGAGACGAATTTTCAATCAAGCAGACCTTTACCGCTGAGGATGCAAAACCTGACGGTTTACTTGGTAACGAACAAACACTTCCAGCCAAGACGACGCTTCGTATTGATGCTGAAAGCAAATGGTCGGTAAACGGGGAGTTTGATGGTGCCCTTCGGTTCAAGAATTTTGACGTCTCAGTGATAACCGATAGGTGGCCCGCGCCGTATCGGGTTACCGGTGCGCTTTCTGGAAGCCTACAGATGAGCGGAACCAGTGAGAACCCGAAGATAACGCTGCGGCGGCACGAAAATGAACCTGCTGAACTCTATCTACACGACATCCCGATTGACCTGCGATGGAGAATTCGGTATCAGAACGGAAAATGGGAAATAACAGAAAAAAGATACGTTGAAGTCACATTCGGTGAAAACCAGTTGACTTTCTCGTGGACAATGCCCTACGAATTTGCGTTAATTCCGTTTCTGACGGCACTGCAACAGGCACCAGAAGGGGTTTGGACGCAACTCCAGCAGACCCCGATGCGTGGAACTTTAGATATAAAAGTAAACGACCTTACCATGCTACCGTCTGTGGTTCCCGGACTCAGCACCGCAACAGGCACAAGCGAAATTCATACCAAATTGACAGGGACAATGGAAACCCCACAAGTCGATGGTAATATACGTTTCGAGGATATTGGGTTTGGGTTTCCAGATGCGAATATTCGGGTTAAAGAGGCTGAGGGCGACATTCAATTATCTGAAACAGGGGCGAATATAAAGCAATTTGAAGGCATCTTGAACGATGGTAGATTCGTTGTTGGGGGTAGCATTATCGCGCCGCCAGATAGACGCATCTGGGAGAAACCTCCGACGCTAAACGTGTCCACCGGTCTCACATCAACTGTTTTTGAGCAATCCGGACAGTATCGGGTTGATCTCGCTTCCACGTCATTGCGTCTAACAGGGGAACTCCTACGCCCGCGTCTAACAGGGGAACTCCACATCAGCGGCGGTTACTACCAACAAAATTGGGAAAGCGTTCGGGATTGGCTTACAGGGGTTTCGGTCAAGGAAACAGAACTTGTGTTGGATTACCCTGTTCTACGCGATTTACATCTGGATGCGGTAGATATTAACATCTCCGATAATTTTCGTGTACTTTCATCAATCACAGGACCTACAGATATTGAAATCGCCTGTTTAGGCAAACTCTTCGGAACTATGAGTCAGCCGGTTTTCAGTGGGAATGTATCGGTACTGAACGGAAAAGTTGGATTCATTGCACAGACTTTTGAATTCCTCGAAGGCTCTCGAATCAGTAATCAGAGTGCCGTTGATTTTGATCCAGAACTCAATATCTTTCTCCGCACCCCGAACCGCATTCGCGGTGTGCTACCGAGAGATGGAAGCACAGTGGATCTTCAGGTGTATGCCTCCTTCACCGGCACCCTTAGTAATCCCAACTTTGTGCTCAGCGCGCCCCCTGAAACGACAACGGAAGTCCTCTCATATGACGATATTATAGATTTTCTCTTACGCAATGCGGCACTTTCAGGCGCGCTTGGTGGATTCACGTTTAGTTTCCATCGTCCGCTTGATGAGGATACGCGATCTATCAGTGCGGAGTATCCACTTGGGAAAAATGTGTCCATTAAAATTGAAACGAACGAAAAAAGGGAACACGGGATTGACCTTGAATTCAAAGGACGGTTCTAATTGGCAGTCAGCCATCAGCCGTCAGCCATCAGTGAAGAGAGCCATCAGCCATCAGCCATCGGCAACCAGTGAAGACGCAAGCGTTTCAGGGGCGTTTCTTTCTTTACTGATCGTTGACGGTTTCCGACTGCTGACCCCTATTTCGCTGATTGCTATCTTATTGTCTTGCTGCTTTTTTCTCCAATCTGTAGACGCGCAGGAATCCGCCGAAACCGCGCGCGATACAAAGAAGGGGACTCGGTCATTGGTTGACGGTCCCCCCTTAAACGGTGATTCTGTTGAACCAGATCCCTCTTTAACTGATAACCGAAAACTCATAACTGATAACTCTAAAAAGAAACGGATTGCGAAGATAGAGTACTACATTGGCACAACCCCTGCAGAAGAAACCACAGAACACCCCAATATACTGAGAAACCAGACAGTCGTATATGCTGGCGACTTACTACAGTCTGGATATGCCATTCGACAGAGCATTAAAGCACTCTACGCCACACAGCAGTATTCCCAAATTCAGGTATACTCGCAGGATACGCCCGAGGGTATTGTTTTAACCTACGAACTGATCCCTTTCGCCCGCATTCAGCAAATTGTGCTCTCCGGTATCCCCGAAAACGAAGTCAAGACTGCCATTCAGAATGCGATGCGATCAACGCAGGGAGGAAAGTATGTCCCTACAATCGTTAACGCCGACACGCATCGTATCAAAAGCGTATGTGAAGCGTATGGATATTTTGACGCTAAAGTCACAGTCTCCGATACGCTCACCGAAGCAGGCACATTAACCTACCAAATAGCCGTAGGAGATGCTTCACGGATCAAAATATTGCAAATTCAGGATAATGTTGCCATCTCAACGAACAGCCTTAGAGCAGTGTGTAACTTTAGCCGACTCGCCCCCATTTACAACAAATCCGGTGTTGAGGCTGATATGGCATCCATATTAGCACTTTACAGAAAAAGCAACTATCCCACCGCTACTATCGTCCCAGACTTTGACCATGAAACGGGTGTGCTACAATTTCGGGTTGATGAAGGTAGAGAGGTCCGGTTAAACTTCGTTATGGATGTCGGGGAACTCCCGCTATCGCTCCAAGACACCTTCAGAGAAGGTATAGTTTCTTTAATAAACACTGTCTCCCCTTCTATATGGGAACGCCGGATAAAATCCTATTTCAAAACCGAAGGCTACCACGATACCACAGTAGCGGTGGAGATACTCGATGCATCCAGTATTCGGCTTACGATTAATCCAGGGAGGCGTTACGTCGTTAAGGATGTCACTTTCTCCGGGAATAGGGCGTTTTCGGATGCAAAACTCAAGCGTGAGATGACAATGAAACCGATAGGCGGATTGCTCCGAAACTTACAAGCAGACATCGCAAGATGGTTATTTCAGCACGAACAGAGACCCTTTTTTTATGAAGCAGAACTCGATACAGATATACATCGACTCGACATTTTATATGGGAAAGCAGGTTATCCGAAGGCAGTCATCACGACAACGCTCGATAAACAAAACCCAAACAACCGGCGTATCGGCGAAGTTGTGATACATGTCGCAATCACTGAAGAACACAAAGAGATGATTCACCGATGCGACATCAGCAGGAATAACGCATTAGATACCGCTACGCTGCTGGCACGTTTGGAACGTGAACTTCCGCTTCCGCAGCCGAATGCCTCACTTGCGCGGAAAGCTTACAGCGACGCAATCTTAAAAGCCTATTACGAACTCGGATACATTGATGCGGTGGTCAGTAACGCCTATGTATCAGAAACGGAGGATCCAGTTTTTCGAGTACTGGGTGATTTTTCCGAGCCACTCGAAAAAGGTAGACTCCCCCCAGAAATCCGATCGGAATTCGAGAGACATAACCTTACACTTACGGGCGCTTACGTAGCTGCGCATATCGGCAATCGTTGGAGCCTCCAAGACATCGAAGGGAATCCACGGTATACCCTTGTGCAAAAAATACCTAATGCCCCTCTGGCGAGGTTTGAAACCTCGCCAGCAGAATCTGGTCAATCTGTGCCGTATCTTGAGGTTTATGAACACGGGGTGCTATATCTCACTGTGGATACAGAGGGTGAACAGGTCGTGTTCGGTAAATTCTATTTCTTAGGGGACACAGACGTTGTAGAACAGCGCGTGTTTGAACGGGAAATTGCGCACCTGGAGGGCACACTTTGGACATCAGAGAAGTTAAGTAACGTCTTGCAAAATCTCTACAACTTGGGGCTTTTTCGCAGCGTCCAGTATGAACGTTTCTCACAACGCACCCGAAGCATAAGGACACCACAATCATCCGGGGTTACAAATTCCCCTAACCTCCGTCTCAGGAAAATCAACGATGTTTTAATTACGGTCGAAAAACAGAAACCAAGGACCTATAGTGTAAGTAGTGGTTATAGTTTCGCAGAAGGGGTCCGCGGAACAGTGGTGTTAACGGATAGCAATTTCCTCTTTAAGCGGAACATCCGAGGACGTGTGCGCAGCAGATTGGGATGGCGAGACGAGTTAGGGTATCTTTTTGATGCAACGCTCACCGAACCGTGGTTGATTGGACGGACGCGCGGAAGCCTGCAGGTATTAGCCAAGAAGTTAGAAGTAGACGATAACGTTCGTGCTCTTCAAGGAAGTTTTATCCTCAGCAGAGATTTGTCCGAATCCCATCACCTCGATCTAAGATATAGTTACCGCGACTTGAACCAGCCAGTTTTACCGATCCAAAATGCCCCTGTAGGCGCGAGCTCCAGCTCGCGAATTCCACTCCCTGATGGACAGAATCCTTTCAGCACAACCGTGAGTAGTGTTCGGTTATCTTGGACGTATGACAGTCGTGTGCGTTATTTGAACCCTACGGGGGGTATGCTGAACGATCTTACGCTTGAATATGCAGGCGGAAACCTCTTGCGAGGCGAAACCAGTTTTATCAAGACGACGACGGATACCCGATATTACCAAGAACTCATCGGTGGACTTGTGTTAGCAACCGCTGTCCGATTCGGTGTTACGACCGGATTACGCTCGAACCGTCGCGCAGAATTGATTTCCTTTGAGCGGTTTTGGGCAGGTGGCGGAACAACGGTTCGCGGTTACGCAGAACGGTCTCTCGGACCTGAAGATAGCACAGGCATCCATCGCGGCGATGTGCAATTCATCTTTAACGCGGAACTCCGCTTCCCAATCTATTGGATCGTTCGGGGCGCGTTCTTTTTTGATACTGGCAATGTCTGGGGATCATTAGAGGATGTTGATACGACGCAACCGCTGCCTTCCTCTGTAGGGGCTGGACTGTACTTGGACCTCGGTGCCCTCACAGCGGGAATCGATTATGCGATCCCACTCGTGTCCGCACAGGGGGCATTAGATCCTTACAGAGCTTTCCACGTGCGTATTGGCAGTACGTTTTGAGAGTTATCAGTACGGGTTGCTGTGCCACCCTTTCTGGTGTCAGTTGTCAGTGCGGGCTTTACTATAACTGATAACTGGTAACTATTCATACGGTTTTCCCAATGCAAGAGGTGCTTCGGCGCGTCCCACGAATCCTGCCAACACCGCCAAACAGAGCACATAAGGCAACATTAAAAACACCTGATAAGGAACCTCCCAACCCAATGCTTGGAATCGCGCATCGAGTGCTAAACCGAGTCCAAAAAGTAGCGCAGCACCGCACGCTTTCATAGGATGCCATTTCCCAAAGATAACTATCGCTAAAGCAATGAATCCGCGTCCGACCGTCATGCCGGGTGTAAAATAGGGAACATCGGCGAGGGACAGATAACCGCCAGCTATCCCTGCCATCGCTCCGGCGAAGAGCAGACAGATCGTTCGCAAACGCAGAACGTTCGCACCCGCAGCGGCAATCGCTCTCGGATGCTCGCCACAGGCACGGACACGGAGTCCTTGTTGCGTATGGTAGAGGAAGAAATAGACGCACGGCACCAGCAGGAATGTGATGTAAACGAGGATATTGTGTGAAAACAGGGCACGTCCGATGAAAGGGATTTCGGAGAATAGCGGAATGTCAATCTGCTGAAACGCTGGCACGCCCTGTGCAATCCCCGTTATGCCAAAGAGTCGTTGATAGATGACCTCTGTCAAACCCAATGCCAAGAGCGTCATTGCCGTGCCGATGATAACTTGGTCACCCCGCAGTCTTATCGCACACAGGGCAAATAACGCCGCGGCGATAAGTCCACTGAGACCTGCCATTAGAAGTCCGAACCACGGTGCGATCATCACCAATTCTGCTGTGTAGAAGGAACCGACCATCCCGAAAAACGCACCGATAAGCATCATTCCCTCAATACCGATATTAAGCACGCCAGCACGCTGGGAGATGACTTCGCCTAATGCCGCAAGTAGGAGTGGGGTTGCCCCGCGAATTGTTGCTGAAAGAATCTCTTCAAACATGTTTTAATTATGCCCTAACGGGAGCTGTCAAAATGGATTGGCAGGACACACTCCCCGATGAAATCCGCACTGCGCCGTTGTTGCAGTGCTGCCATCCTTGGCTAAGTTTCTAAACGGTTGACAGAGAACTGACAACCATTTATTTCCGTATTAGGAGTTTCTGTGTTGCCGTAAAATCGCCTGCTGTTAAAGTATAGAAATAGACACCACTCGCGACATGTTCGCCAACAGAATTCCGACCATCCCAATACGCCGCACGGCTTCTGTTATGATACATTCCAGCAGGTTGATGTCCCAATGCTAACGTTCGCACCAAAGCACCTGTCACAGAATAGATACGCAGTGTCACTTCTGCAGGCTTCTCCAACTGATAGGGTATCCATGTCTCTGGATTGAATGGGTTCGGGTAGTTTGCCAACAGTGCCGTCTCCTTAGGCAGCAAGAGCGTTAGGAGTTGCTCCAGCACTGCAATGCCGCGCAAATAAGCGGGATCTGTAAGTGCCATTTGGCGCGCCTGCGTGAGTAGGTCTTGGACCTCTGCAGCGGTAAGTCCTTCAAGATCCGATGGATGTAAGGTCGGTGCAGCAGCCGCACCTTCCCCAAAGGCACCCGCCACTAAGACGAGATCCGAAATATTGACGACACCATCGCCATTGACATCCGCACTGTTTTGTCCCGTCTGCCCGAAATTGGAAGAGACCAACACGAGGTCTTGGATATTCACTACACCATCACCGTTGACATCCGCAGATACTACGTCATCCGGTGGGCGTTTATAAACCGCGTTAACATCTGCTTCGATACCGACGAACATGCTCCAACTGCCATCCCGCTCACTGACTTTCACCAGTAAAAGGTTATCACCTTTTTCCAAATCAACTGTGAAATTGTCCTGGAAATCATTCGCACCCCGATCGACAGGGCGGTTATGCACCACTTCCCCATTGAGCCAGACCTTAATAGCGTCATCACTTCCGACTTTCATCGTCACACCCGACTGAACCGTGGCGGATTCAAGCGTGATAAGCGCGTAAGAGGAGTGATCGTTTATATCACCTTTTGCCATCCCAATGCTATTAAGGAGGTCATTGATGTTATTTCCACCGAAGCCAGCGATTCTCCCCAGCGACCATATATAATTACCAACTGTATCTCCATTTTTCGCACCGTTTGCCGCGACTCCTGACTCCGTCACAGCACCCGAGCTGGCAGCAGCAAGTGAATCTACATTGATGGAGCGTGCTCCACCTTGCCAGGGTTGGGTTGGCGCAATCATCCAGAGCCAGGGACCCGTAATTTTGGCGAGATCCAGATCATATCTGACTTTAATCCCTTTCGCCTGCATAGCCGGAATATGTGTATTGATAGAAGCGTAACTCAGTGGATTGCTTTCTATATACAGGCCTGTGCTGTTCCACTGTGTCCCTTTCAGGTCTAATCCCACCAGAGGCGACACATCCAGGATGTCATTGTCGGATAAACCCAACGCCGTGAGTTGTCTTAGACCTGACAACGGAGATATATCCGAGATGGAGTTGCCCCAAAGATACAACCTAGTCAGTTGGGTCAGATTTGATAGTGGAGATATATCTAAGATGGCGTTGTTCCCAAGAGCCAGACGCGTCAGCTGCGTTAGTTTCGCGAGCGGAGAGAGATCAGAGATAGGATTATTAGAAAGCAACAGCGTCCTCAGCTGCGTTAGTTTCGCGAGCGGAGACACATCCGAGAGGGAATCTCCGGAAATACCTAAACCTGTCAACTGTGTTAAGCCAGATATAAGGGACACCTCTGAGACAGAAGTACTGAATAGATAAAGACTTCTCAACTGGGTCAATCCTGCGAGCGGAGAGAGATCAGAGATAGGATTATTAGAAAGCCACAGCGTCCTCAGCTGCGTCAACTTCGTGAGGAACGACACATCAGAGAGGGAACAATAAGTGAGGTTTAGTGTCTTCAAGTTTGTTAGTCCTGTGAGTGGCGAGAAATTCGATACTTTATTACTGTTGACGAATCCCTTTCCTTCGATATGCTCACCCCCAAGGTCCAGTTCTCTGAGTTTGTGTGCGTGTTGAAGCCCGGTGAGATCCGTTATCCCGCGATTAGGGACCTCAAGACGCGTCAGATTCAGCAGCGTATGCGTCGTGATTGAATCGCCAATCTCTTCCCGGATTGCCGACGCTAAATTCGCATCTCGGATTGACACAACTTTGGAGCGTTGTGCTTGCACGAAGTTTGGGAACAAAAGACTGAACAGAACCGTGATTATAACAAATAGACGCTTGACTTGCATATAAGGATATCCATGGCATAATTCAGTTAAAATGTTGGGTTTTGCTGAAATCTCGGTGTATTCAAATATCCTGAGAATGTAAAGTTCCCTGTACCATAAATGTTTGGTTTTACATGTGCCACTCAACCCAACCTGCGATCAAATCCATTCCTAAATTGACATATAAAGGGCGGTTTCAAATCGCTCCTACTCGGAATGAGAAGATGCACGCTTACGGAAAAGTTGGATAGAACTATAACCGATGACAAACAGTAGAATCGTCGCTTGCATGACCAATGTCACCTTATCGGAGATGCCTACCTCCCGCTGCATGCTGTAGGAACCGGTCGTCAGCGCGCCAAACAACAATGCAGCAGCAACCGTCACCAACGGATTCAGTTTTGCTAACAAGGCGACAGCGATCGCAGTGTAGCCGTATCCGGGTGAAAAATTGATGAACAACCGACGGGTCAGTGCTGTCAGCTCAATTGCGCCGCCAAGTCCTGCAAGCGCACCACTGATGAAAAAGACACGGAGGGTGTTGTGTACAATCGATATCCCCGCCGCCTCCGCTGCAGCCGCACCTTCTCCTACGGCGCGGAGTTGATACCCAAACGCCGTCCGAAAGAGGACAAACGTGAGAATAACTGCCAATACGACAGCGATAACAATGCCGAGATGTACCCGATGCGGCGGGAGAATACGAGGCAGGAACACCCATTCGGCAATTCGATCGCTCTGCGGACCCCGTTTGGCTGCCTCCTGCAACGGACCCCCATCTATCATCATACTCACCAGATGCAGCGCGACGTAGTTCAACATAATGGTGCTGATAACCTCGTTGACCCCGCGCGCCACTTTGAGAACCGCAGGAATTAGTCCCCATACGCCACCCGCAACCGTAGCAAGCCCGAGGCACAACGGCACTGCAATCCACGGGGTTTGGGGGAAAATTGGAGCGAGTTTCGTCCCAAACCATGTCGCCGTTAGCGCACCTATTAAAAATTGTCCCTCAGCACCGATGTTCCAAATCCCACACCGAAACGCCATCGCAACCGAAAGCCCTGTCATTAGAAACGGCGTGCTCTTTACCAATGTCTCCCCGAATTTTCGACTATTACCAAAGGCACCACTCACCGCGGCTTGGTAAGCCTCCAGTGGGTTATAGTGACAGAGCAACATAATGATAGCGTTTGTAACAAACGCGCTCACGAGGATGAGAGCAGGTGTTGCGAGCCATTGAATATTGATTTTCTTTAATATCATAAAAATAGTCTTCAGTATTTGGTTGGAAGGGTGGAAGGATAGGGGCTCTCTCTTCCATCCTTCCCTTCTTCCATTTCCCTTTCTCCTATTCCAGTCTCTTTCTGATGCCTGACTTCTATTCCTCGGTGTGGGGCTCCCCTGTCATTAACAATCCGAGTGTCTCAATGTCGTTGCGTTGCGCTGTCGCCTCGATTAACTTGCCCCTCGACATGACATAGAGTCGATCACTCAACAATAACACCTCATCTAACTCTGTTGAAATTAACAGGACAGATTTTTTTCCGTGGCGTTGTGCCAACAAATTCTCATGTACATAGTGAGCGGCGTTGACATCTAAACCGCGTGTGGGGTTCACAGCAATAAGGAGGTCGGGGTGAAGCGAGATTTCTCGGGCGAGGACGATTTTTTGTTGATTGCCCCCGGAGAGTGAAGACGCAGGAATATCAGCGATAGGTGGCCGGATGTCGTAGTCAGCAATGAGATGTTCTGCGGTCTCCCGTTTCTGCTTTTGGTTAAGTATATTCCACTGCGCTATGTTTTGTAGGTGGGTCACGTTCAACAAGAGATTTTCCGTAACCGAAAATGCTGCGATGACCCCGGTTGTCTGTCTATCTTCAGGGATATAGCCAACCCCGCGCTGTCGCACTGCCTTGATCCCTTTTGGATTGGCACCCAAAATGCCTATTGTCCCAGAAGCACTGGGTCGTAATCCCATGATGACCTCGGCAAGTTCACGCTGTCCATTTCCATCCACGCCTGCGATTCCAACGATTTCACCGCGACGGGTCTCCATAGAGACATCTGACACTGCGACCTCGTTTCGACTGCCGAGAACTGTCAGGTTTGAGAGTTGTAGGACGTTCTCTGGAGGATCCTCTTCGAGGTGTGGACGCGTTGAGCGTTCAACGTCGCTGATATCTTCTCCAATCATCTCCCTTGCGAGTTCGCGGGCAGTCAGTTCCCCTGTTGGACCGAGATAAACTTTCTTGCCACGCCTCAAAACGGTAATTCTATCGCTGATGCTCAAGACCTCTTTCATTTTGTGGCTAATGAAGATAATCGCGCGACCGTCGGCTTGGAGTTTGCGCAGAATCGTGAAGAAACCCTCTACCTCCTGTGGACTCAGAACAGCGGTGGGTTCATCAAGGATCAGAATCCGGGCATCAACGGCGAGTGCCTTCAGAATCTCTACACGTTGTTTTAAGCCGACTGAGAGCGTCCGAACCAGTGCCGTTGGATCAACGGCAAGTCCAAACTGTTCCGAGAGTTCTTCAGTAATACGTATCGCGTCCTCTTTCTTAAAGCGGAATTTCCCCAACCCCCGGCTGGCGATGTTTCCTAACCTCGCTGAATCACCGTTTGCAGACGCACTTCCGCGTGGTCCCGAGCGCAATTGCCCAAGAGCCAAGGCTATATTCTCGGCGACCGTTAGATTTTCGACCAGCATAAAGTGCTGATGCACCATGCCGATACCGTTCGCAATCGCATCACGTGGTGACTTTGCACGTAACCTACGCCGCCAGTTTTCGCGATCGGTAACATAGATGCGTCCCGACGACGGTTGGTAAAGTCCATAGATGAGATTCATGAGCGTGGATTTTCCCGCGCCATTCTCTCCTAAAATCGCGTGGATTTCACCGGCTTGCAACTCAAAATCAACACTGTCAACAGCGACAAAATCGCCGAAGGTTTTCGTAACGTTCCGAAGTTCAAGAATATTTTCTGTCATAGTTGTCTGAATCAGGATTTACGGGATTATAGGATTTTCAGGATGAAAAGGCAGCCTCCTCCATAAATGGGGTACCGCTATTGTATCCACTGTGAGGCTCTTGGCGATGTCAATTCTCCATCGTAAGCGATGACCCGAAGTGAAACTGTCCAACGCTCACCCGCCGGTGTTGATACGGAACCTGTCCACGTTGGATTATAGAGCGCCATTCCATAATCCCGAATAAACCACGGACCCCGAATGCCTTCATTAAGGATGCTCATAAACACACCAAACTCCCCATGTCCGGGCAATACATTCTGATAGGCAACGAAATCGGATTCGCCTTCGTGAACGACCTCGACACCCCCTTTGCGTCCGTTGTCACCGAACACGATACCACCCATGACAGGCAACAGCCTCGGTTCAACGCGGATCCCGATGCTTCCGAACTTCGTCTGCGGATAGGTCGCAGCACCGTAAGACGCAATTTTTTCGCTCGTCATATCGCAGACGGTGGCATCAGCAAGTGCGAAAAGATTGACAGTGCGAATTTCGTCAATTAAGGGTTCTTCGTTTTCGTCTCGCCAGATAACGTTTTGAACGAACTGCACGCCATCGGCATGTGGAGTAATGTCAATCTCTTTCTGCGTATCCATCCGCCCCAATTTTTCAAAGACTTTGTCTGTAAAAGAGCGGCGCGGTGGAGATGCCCAAAAACCGGCCTCTCTGGTGCCGACCTGCACCGGTCCCTGTCCAACAAAAATACCGTTATGGAACGGATGATCGAAGGCGAACTCCTGAACAACGGTATGTCCTGCTGGCGTATAGAACGGGAACACGAAGGGTCGATAAAAATTTGCACCGACACCGCCTAAACAACGACCTGTGTCACTTTGGACAACTAAATGGGTTTTTGCATTTATTTTGACTTCAAAATTGTTTTTCATATTCTCCATTTATGTTTAACGTGAACTATATCTATGGGGTAGGCACAAGCCTACCGCTACCCCGAAACCGGAAGAGAGATTTCATCATCCCACTGCCAGATGCCGCCGTTCGCGGGCCATCTCGCAAACTGACTCGGTTCCTTGTAAACAAATCCGTGTTGCGCGGATAATTGTGGTCAACGCGTCACGCAGCCGAACCTCCTTGTTGTCCTTCCGTGCCAAATATTCTAAAAAGTATATGTAATTTGCGCAAGTGTGTCAACAGAAAATCTGTAGAAGTCAGTGTCTATCGCGACCAAAAGCTCGCTCCTACAAAAGAACTGAATGCCTCGCGGACAACGTTATTAACGCTTTACTTTTTTCGCGTAAACATGCTATACTTTATCAAACATCTCTGTAAAGAAGGAGAAATTTTGAAGTGATACAAATATCATATAAGTTACGGAATAACGTTGCAATCCATACATTGCTTCTGGGTATTTTCATCAGCGGACTCATGCTGATCGGGAGCATGAACCTTGAGGCAAAAGAACACGAAAAGTTTAAGGTTGCCATGCTACTTCCCGGTTCAATCAGCGATGCGGGGTGGAACGCTTTAGCGTATGAAGGTCTGAAAGCCATTGAAAAACAACTCGGGGCGGAGATCAGCCACGCTGAGACCCGAACCCCGACAGATCAAGAAGAACAATTCCGCTCTTATGCCCTCGACGGTTACAACATGGTCTTCGGACACGGATACGAGTTTCAAGACCCCGCTAAAGCGGTCGCACCTGATTTTCCAGAGACGATTTTCATTACCTCTTCAGGTGGTACCATCACTGACAATATCTCACCCGTCAACTTCCGTGTTGAACAGGCAGCCTACCTGTTAGGGATGATCGCAGGAGAGATGACCCAAACGAATAAACTCGGTGTGATGGGTGGGCAGAACATCCCATCTGTCAACAGCACATTTATGGCGTTTGAAGGTGGCGCGAAAAGTGTGAATCCTGAAATAGAGGTATCTTGGGTATACGTTGGGAACTGGGAAGACATCGGTAAAGGGAAGGAACTCGCGCTGGCACAGATTAATGAAGGCGTTGACTTCATTTTTCCGAACGCAGATGCCGCGGGACTTGGTGCCTATGAGGCGGCTGAGATTTTTAATAAATCTGAAACTGCCGAAAAAGAGGGAAGAATGGTATACACCTTCGGCGCGAACCGTGACAAGAGTGATATATCTCCAACTGTGATTGCAAATGCAGTGATTACGCCGAACGCGTTCGTGAAGATCGCCAAGATCATTAAGGAAGACAAGTTTAAGCCCCAAATCTATACGTTCAACATGCTAACGGATGAGGCAATCACCCTTACCTATAACCCCGCATTGAAAGATAAAGTGCCGATGGCGGTGCAAAAAGCCGTTGAAGATGCGAAAGCCAAAATCCTTGCTGGCGAGTTGAAGGTGCCACAAATCGACTTCAGTGAAGAGGAATAGATTATCTTGATCAACACAGGGAGATCCTCTACATGAAGCAAAAGGTTTCTTGGATATTGGCAGGTAGGTTTGTAAACGCCACCCTAATCCTATGTCTGCTATCAATCGAATTCATGTTAGGTTGTGAGAGACTTCAGGATAGCAGCAAAATTATCCACACGCCAGAAACGGAAATATTCAAGATCGGTATGCTTCTACCTGGTTCCATTAGCGATCAAGGATGGAACGCCTTGGCAGGTGCAGCAAAAAGTTGAAGAGGCGAGACTGCAAATCCTTGCAGGTACATTGGAAGTCCCACAAATTGATTTCACCGCAATATCTGAAGAATAGGCTCAGCGAGATATGGAAATCTGTGTTTGGAGGATGCATCATGACGCACACAATGGAAATTGACGGTGTGGAAGTTACCTTTTCAGAGGGTGAAACGATCCTTGAGATTGCTAACAGAAGCGCGCAGCACCTTATGAAAACCCAGCGGGGTGACATGTCTGTAGCGGAGCAACGCCATCACAAAGAAATTCCAACGCTCTGCTACGACCCCAGGCTTGAGCCTTTTGGTGGGTGTCGCCTGTGTATCGTTGAATTAGAAGGCGCGCGAAATCCGGTGGCATCTTGTACAACGGAAGCCACACCCGGAATGGTCGTCCGGACAGCTACAGATACAATAGAAGCGTATCGGAAGACGCTCCTCGAAATGGTTGTCAGTGAAAATCGTGAAGTCGAGGTGTCTCCATTGCGCGGTTACGCGTCTGGTGAACTCACAGACCTCCGGGACAGATACGGAATAGACGACACACGTATAACAGGAGCAACATCCGGGACGAGCAAAACCGATGAAAATCCCTTCATTCTCAGAGATTATGAACTCTGCATCTCCTGTTATCGGTGTGTCCGCGTCTGTGCTGAACAAGAAGGCGATCATGCCATCAACGTTATGAATCGTGGTTTCCATACACAGATTACGACTGAATTTGACGGGCTTCTCAAGGATTCTGCCTGCACCTTCTGTGGACAGTGTATCCAGACCTGTCCGACTGGGGCACTCGGCGACAAAAAAGCACTCCGGGCAACCGACGAGGTAACCGATGCTTCGCTTGAGAAAACACGCACAATCTGTCCCTATTGCGGGGTGGGTTGTTCTGTCGATGTGCTGACGAAAAACGAAAAAATTGTCGGTATCCATCCCGCAATGGATGGTCCTGCCAATGAAGGTGCGCTCTGTGTTAAAGGTCAGTTTGCTTACGACTTCGTCCAGCATTCCGACCGATTGAAGACCCCACTCATTCGCGGAGACGATGGGGAACTCCACGAAGCCACATGGGAAGAGGCACTTGACAGAGCCGCTGAAGGATACAGAAAAGTCCACGCCGAACACGGTAGGCATAGCATCTACGGCATCGCCTCTGGGCGCGCGCCGAGTGAAGCGGCATATCTCATGCAGAAATTTATCCGTGCTGGGTTCGGAACGAATTACATCGACAACTGTAGCCGTGCCTGACACGCACCGACCGTTGCCGGTCTGGCAGCGACAATCGGACGTGGCGCGATGTCGAATCCGCTCGTGGATATGCAGAAACCGGATGTCATTTTCTGTATCGGCACGAATATGACGGAGTGCCATCCTGTCGCGGCAACCGGACTGAAAAAGGCTGTCGCCCGCGGTGCCAAACTCATCGTCGCCGATCCGAGACGCATCGGATTAGCGGAGATGTCGGATCTCTTCTTGCCGCTCCGTGTCGGTTCCGACACCGCATTGCTTCTCGGAATGGCACACGTGATTGCACGGGAAGGCTTGATCGACGAAACGTTCATCAAAGGGCGCACGACAGGGTTTGATGACTTCTTTGAGCATATCAGTCAATGGACCCCAGAATGGGCAGAAGAGATCACTGAGGTACCAGCGAAGGATATTGAGACAGCAGCAATGTGGTATGGCACAGCGAACAGAGGTGCTATCTACTACACGTTAGGGATTACGGAACACATCTGTGGCGTTGAGAACGTGCAGAGTCTCTGTAACCTTGCACTGATGACGGGGAATATCGGGCGCGAGGGAACGGGTATCAACCCGATGCGTGGGCAGAACAACATACAAGGCGCAGGGGATAGCGGTGCGTTGCCAAACAACTACCCCGGTTTCCAAGCCGTTACGGATCCAGAGTATCAGGCGAAATTCAGATCGGCATATGGTAGAGAGGTTGACTTGGAGAAAGGTATCACCAAAGTCACCGCTTTAGAACTCTGCAGCGACAGTATCCACGCGATGCTGATTGACGGCGAAAACACGTTGCTATCGGATCCGGATCGGGAGCATTGTGAACACGCGCTTCGTTCATTGGATCATCTCGTTGTTATTGACATTTTCCTTACCGAAACGGCGGAACTCGCTGATGTCGTGCTGCCAGCAACAGCATGGGGTGAAACGGACGGGGTCTGCACGAACACGGAGCGTCGCGTCCAACGGCTGCGCGCTGCTGTCCCACCACCGGGTGTAGCGAAACCGGATTGGTGGATTATTTCTCAAATCGCGCAACGTCTCGGTTTAAAAGGCTTCGATTATGACACCCCAGAACCGATCTTCAACGAACTCTGCGAACTTTCACCGATTTATGCCGGATTGGATTGGGAACGCATCGACAAAGGTGCAACGGACATTGTAAACAATCAATGGCCCGTGCCCCACAAAGAACATCCAGGGACACCGAGATTACATGAAGAAACCTTCACCAACGGACGCGGTATCTTTTCCAACGTGCATTACCGAGATCCCGCTGAGACGATTAGCGATGATTTCCCCGTATGGCTCACAACAGGGAGACGCTTGCAATCGTATCACACGCGCACACAGACCGGTAGAGCGGAGGGAATTGATTACCTGTTATCAGAAGAATCGCTGGAAGTGAATCCTACTGACATCGAGAAGTGGGACCTGACGGACGGAGAATGGTGTAAAATGAGCAGTGCGCGTGGAAGTATCACTATCAAAGTGAAAGCGACGAACCGTTCGCCACGCGGCACAGTCTTCGCGAGTTTCAGCTTCGCAGATGTCCCTGTCAACCTGTTGACCGGTTCCGGTTACGATCCGATTACGCACACCGCTGAATTGAAGGTATGTCCAGTCCGGTTGGAACCGCTTTAAGATTTTGGGCACACAAGAAGCATAGGAGGCTCTCTATGAAAACGCAAAAGTACATTTATTGGCAAGATGAAACAGTTTTTATCGGATATTTGGAGGCGTATCCCGATTATTGGACGCAAGGAGATACCTTTGAAGCCTTAGAGGAAAACCTTCTGGATCTTTACAAGGAACTCACGAGTGGGGCTATTCCGTGTGTTCGAAAGGTTGCCGAGTTGCAGATTGCATGAAAAGACGAGACTTGATTCGTGAGTTAAAAAAGATAGGGTGTGTCCTTATTCGTCATGGTGCGAAGCATGATTGGTATCAGAATCCGAACACTCGCGTTTCTCAGCCGGTACCGCGCCACAGAGAAATTAAAGATGTGTTAGCAAAACACATTCTTAAAATGCTTAGGGATTAAAGGAGATTTTGTATGACTTGGAAATCACGTTGGTCAGAACAGCACCCAGATGCTGATGCCTTAAAACAACAGTTAAAATCTGAAGGCTTCGATGCCTATGAGTGGACGGGTCGTCCGGGGGGTGCTTATCTCGATTATATCCATACGCAAGATGAAGTCGTCTGCGTGTTATCTGGCACGGCTGATGTGAAAGTTGCCGATGAACACGGAACCGTTGAATCCGGCGACCGGATGGATGTTCCCGCGAACACCTATCATTCAATCACTGTCACAGGCGAAGATCCATTAGTGGTCTTGACAGGAATGCGAAGAAATTAAGACTTTTTAATAGGGCTTACGCACCGTCCTTTACTTATCCGCATCACAAGTAAACTCTTCCGACCCAACTCAGGACCGTAGTCCGTAATGAAATGGAGGACGGATAGGAGGAAGACATGCTGGGCATGAAACCTGCTTCATTACTCCGCAAGGTAAAATAAAAAATGAATATTACTGTAAAAACCGGTGGGTTTGCCCAAGAGCAGACCGATGTCATTGCCCTCGGAATCTTGGAAAACCCAGATTTCTATAGCGCACCTCTCCAAAACATAGAACAAGCTCTGGGTGGACGCATTCGTGAAGTGATGAATCTTGGCGATTTTACAGGTAAACACAACACGACCAACTGGCTCTATACAAACGGCGCAATCACGGCACCCCGCCTGCTTTTGGTGGGTTTGGGTGAATATCACGATCTCACTGTTGAGAAAGTGCGCGAGGCTGCAGGTAACGCCGCGCGAGCGATCCGCGATATGGGTTTAAGTAGTGCCGCAATTCCGATTCCTATTGAAGCCACTCCCGAAATGATTCAAGCCGCCACGGAGGCATGTCTTCTCGCACTCTATCAGTTCAACGAACACAAAACCGATACCGACGATGACAATAAAAAAAAGAAACTTGAATCTATTACGTTTTTAGTTGAAAACGAACAAATTAAGGCAACGATAGAAGACGCTGTAGAGCGAGGGGAAACGATAGCCAACGGCACGCTCCTCGCTCGCGATCTCAGCAACCAACCCGCAAACTATCTCACACCGACACAACTCGCTGAAAAGGCACAAACAGTGGCAGACACAGCTGGACTCAATTGCGAAATTTTTGGCAAAGCGACCCTTGAGGAGAAAGGTTTCCGCACACTCCTCGCTGTTGCGCAGGGAAGTGTTGAAGAACCGCGTTTTATTATTCTGGAATATACACCAGACGGCGAAGGGCAAGACACCGTCGTGCTTGCTGGAAAAGGGATTACCTTTGACACAGGTGGGATATCGCTCAAAGGTGGAAGCGGTATGCATGAGATGAAGCACGATATGTCGGGGGCTGCAGCTGTGATTGGTGCGATGCAGGCGATCGGTCATCTGAAACCAAACGTGCGCGTCATCGGTGTAATCGCGGCGACTGAGAATATGCCGAGTGGAACCGCTGTTAAACCGGGCGATGTCGTCACCGCTTACGGCGGTAAAACAATTGAGATCCTCAACACCGACGCTGAGGGGCGGTTGGTGTTGCTCAGTATAATCCGAAAGGCGTTATCGACTTAGCCACACTCACCGGTGCCGTCATTACCTGTTTAGGGCATATTGCAGCAGGTGCGATGGGCACAGATCAGGAACTCATGTCGAAAGTGAAGTCAGCAGCCGTGAAGACACACGAACGGGTCTGGGAATTACCACTTTGGGATGATTACGATGAAGGGGTTAAAAGCAAGATCGCGGACGTGCAGAATATCGGGGACGGCACTGCTGGCACGATTGCTGGGGGCGCGTTCTTGAAGAAATTCGCGGAAGGCTATCCGTGGGTTCACCTCGATATCGCTGGCACGGCTTGGGGGATGAAGGGATCCTCATATATCCCTGAAGGCGCGTCCGGCTACGGCGTGCGACTGCTGGTGCAATTGGTTGAGGATTGGTAGTTGCCGAGATAAATCAACCTTGGAAGCAATCTGAGTGAAACCCAACACTGCATAGTTTAGGCATCGGATCGTAGATTGTTGGGTTTCACTACATGCTCAAGTCAAACCACGCTATTTAAGATATTCGTCATACCAACTTAGAATCCGTTCCCAATAATCGGCGAGTTTTTCGTTTGACCAAAAGTCAGGGGCGTGATCTGCCTCCTTATACTTCAACAAGACAACCTCCTTCTCAAGCCTCGCAAGCCCCATAAACATTTCCTTCGCCTGTTCAAAGGGTATGAAATCTTGATCTCCGTG
Organism: Candidatus Poribacteria bacterium; assembly: GCA_021295715.1. Taxonomy (NCBI): domain Bacteria; phylum Candidatus Poribacteria; species Candidatus Poribacteria bacterium. Next base: position 27,878 of record JAGWBV010000035.1, read on the forward strand.
AATCAGAAGTAATGGTGTTTCAACTTTATCCAGATGAAAGACTGGCGAACCATCAATGTAGCGTTGTGGAAATTCCCATAAAGGTCCACCCATCCCAGCCTGTCCAGCCTCGTACCAACCGGTACCAAGACCATTATCCCCATTAAGGTACCCACTGATTAAGTTGCCCTTAGATGCAATAGCGACTGCCGCCTTGAATCGCGTTGTCTGTGTGATAAGGACATTCACGGTATATCCACCGAAACTGTGACCGATAACACCCAACCTTTCAGCATCTACCTTTTTTGTCGCAATTGCTGCATCAATTCCTGGAAGAATTACCTCTGAGAATTGCTTGTATGGCTCGATCTCCTGTACAGGAAAATCGGGTAAGAAAACCGCATAACCTCGTGAAACAAACATACCTGTATGGAAATACCCTACACTATTGGCAAAACTAAACTGGTTGACGTAGTGCGAGGGCATACTTCCTGCATAGACGTTCACAATCATTGGTGCTGGATTTTCCGCCGATGCCTTAGATGGTAGCACGAGAATCCCTTTAATGGTTTGACTGTCTTTAAGCGTCCACTCAATCAATTCACTCCTACCAAAGTCAATAGTTTGTAAATGCGGATTAACGTCTGTAATTTGCCGTGGGGATTCAAAAGCAACGTCGCTCATCCAGATATTCTGTGGTTCTCGGTTACTTTCGACAACGTATATAAATTCTCCAGTTTCCTCAGCTACATCTTGAAAAAAGCGACCTGCATGAACAAGTCGATGCTTGTGTTCCTCCCGTAAAAGTGTAACAGTGTTATTCCTGAGACTCAGACCATAAAAACTGTGACAGCTCTGTTTGTGGTCATAAACTTTTAGCGTGATAGCGTTGTTAACCGTCCAAGCTGCATACCCTTCGCTGGGATAGAATATGTCATGAACAGAAAACTCATAGTTTTCCGTTAAGTTTTGTATCGTGCCACCGTTCAGCGGGACTTTCCAGATTTCCCCACGCGCGATGCAAAGAAGTGCCTCGCTTTCTCCTATCCAGAGAGGTGGTTTATACTCTTGTCCAAGGTCAACATCAAGACTTTCCGTGAGATTACGAACGATACCTGTTTCCACATTAACAACGAACGCGTCCCCTGATGCCAGATCGCCTTCTGTTGTGTACGCAATGTATCTTGAATCTGGTGACCAACTAACAGTGATGCCATATCCCATTTGAATTTTCCGCACAAAGGGTTCAATTCTCGTGGATGAAGTCTCGTTTAACTCCTTTGACATCGGTAAAACGTAGAGAGCAAATACCGGTTGTTGAGCAGTCGGTGTTTCAGAGCCTAAGTAAACTATAACGGCTACGTGTTCCCCGTCAGGAGCTATATCGAAACTTCTAACCATATACTCATTCATCAACGAATATGTTTTCCCTGTTTTAGTATCAGCAATAGTTAAGTCTATGTCTTGTTTCCCGAATGGGTTTGTCATACGGGTCTGGTCTTCTTCAAGGGTCTCATTTTCTTGTTCTTGAAGTCGTTTTTTGGGCCAGTCCCAAATTTCGACAAAGGATGGTTCCTGCGGAGTTTTATGCGAAAATTTAGGCACGTTTGATTCGTCATCTATCAAGGAAATTGATTTGAAAAGCACATAACGTCCATCCGGGGTCCATTTCGGCACCTCAAAGCCAAAAAACGTCCGAACGGTTGTAGATGAGAACTCTTGCATATCATCAGATTCTCTATTCCAGATAAATAGATGGGGTTTACCCATCCGATCTGAAAAAAAGGCGAGACGTGTTCCATCGAGAGACCACCTCGGTGCCCAACTTGAGCCCCAATCCGGGGTGAGGTTCCGATGCTCACCTGTTTGCGTATTCGTCACCCAAATCGTTGCGTAACCCACTTCAAGCGTCACCACTCCAGTTTTGGAATATATTGAGTCTCCACCGCCTCCTTCATACTGTTCACGGTTTTGCGTCGTGTAAGCAACCCAGTTTCCATCGGAGGTAATGTCAATAGGAACTCTATCAGTGATCTTGTTGAATTTAAATAAATCTTCAAGTTTTAAAGGATTCATTTCTTCTCCGGCGCCAATGGCTGTTGTTGCCATAACGAGTAAATAAAAGAGTAAACCAGAGCAAACGTTAACGATGTTTTTATAATTCATCATATTTCCCCAACCACACTATACTTCGGTGGAATAGTATAATTAAAGCATTTGGTGTTAAACCTACTCATAACAAAGTTGACTTTTCAAGACACAAGCAAATAACCTTACAATTATTAATGACGTGATTCAACAGCAAAAACGTGCATAAATTATAAAATACTTCTAATCTTAAGCAATAAATTGGATGAGTAGGGTTTCGGAATCATTCTTAACCTGCAAAAAAAAAAAGCGAAAGAGGCTTCAACAACCCCTTTCGCCGAATTGTATCTGGAAAGATTATCCTTCCGAACGGATCTGAATTAACTTATTAACAGCGTGGATGTAAGCCCGTGCGCTCGCTTCGATGATGTCTGTACTGGCACCGTGCCCTGTGATAATGTTTCCGTTGTCTTGGACCTTCAGCGAAACTTCACCAATCGCATCTTCACCTTCGGTCACGGAACGGATCTGGTAGTCGATAAGGTTTAGCTGAATGTCGACAATTTGGCTAATCGCCTTAAACGCCGCATCCACGGGTCCATCCCCAGTTGAGGCTCTCTCAACCACACCATCTTCCGTCCGAACACCGACCGTTGTTGTGGGTGAGATTCTCGTTCCACTGACGACTTGGATGTAATCAAGTTCAAAGACAGCAGTCGCTTCAAGATCGGCATCCTGCACTGCTTTCTTCTTATCAGCGACCCGCAGGAATCTTTCATACACTTTGTCCAACTGCTCCGCGTCCACTTCGTAGCCGAGTTCGCTGAGGCGGTGTCTGAGGGCATTGCGTCCGGAACGCGGACTGAGAACCAGTTGACTCTCTTTCCATCCAATCTCCTTCGGATCAATGATTTCAAAGGTCACGCGCGATTTGATGATACCGTCCTGATGGATACCCGAACTGTGTGCGAATGCGTTCGCACCGACAATCGCTTTGTTCGGTTGAACAGCAATGCCCATTGTCCGACTCACACGCCGACTGATTGGAACGATTTCTTTCGCGTTAATGTCGGTGTAATACGCTTTGAAGTAGTCACGTCGGGTTCGGATCGCCATGACGACCTCTTCCAGCGAAGTATTACCCGCACGTTCTCCGAGTCCGTTGATTGCTGCTATAAGGCTGTTCGCTACCGCTAAACCGAGGTCGTTATGACAGTGGACACTAATAATGGCATCGTTAACATTCGGGACATTCTCCATGATACCTTTAATCAAGTCCCCAAATTCCGTTGGTACAGTCCAGCCGACGGTTTCCGGGATATTGACGACGGTTGCCCCCGCAGCGATCGTTGCTTCAACGACTTCATAAAGGAACGCTAATTCCGTCCGGCCCGCGTCCATTGGTGAAAATTCGACATTCGCATCCGGGTGTCCTTCGCACAAACTCTTTGCATAGGAGACTGCATCGGTTGCCATCCGAAGTGTATCTTCGGGGGTCGTCCGTGTAATCCGTCCCATGTGAATCG
>JAGWBV010000036.1:0-10105 GCA_021295715.1 Candidatus Poribacteria bacterium
TTCTCGCTTGGACAAGTGCTTCGACTTCGTCAATCTCTTTCGGGACACCGTCTGTCAGGACTTCACAACCGCCCTCTGTGATGAGGATATCGTCCTCTATGCGGACACCGATACCGAGATACGCCGGTGGGACATCCTTAGTATCCTCAGCAACGTAGAGTCCAGGTTCAATTGTCATCACCATTCCGGGTTGGAAGGTTTTGAAATCGCCGTTGGATTCGTGGACGCAATTGACATCATGCACATCTAAACCGAGCATGTGTCCGATCCGGTACATGTAAAACTGCCGATATGCCTCTTTCTTTATCAATTTCTTCGCTTTGCCTTCGAGCAGACCCAGACTGAGCATACCCTCCGTCAACAACTCAATCGACCTTTGGTGGGGTTCGTCGATGGAAACCCCTGGACGGATAGAATCAATAATGGCATAGTGTGCGTCAAGAACAATCTGATAAATTTCCCTTTGCGCTTCAGTGAAGGTGCCGTTTGCCGGGAAGGTACGAGTCACATCACCAGCGTACCGACCATATTCCGCCCCTGCATCAATAAGCACGAGCGTTTCGTCTTCAATCCGGCAGTCATTGGTCGTATAGTGGAGCGTCGTTGCGTTTCCGCCACTCGCAACGATAGTGGGAAAGGCGATGCCGTTTGCCCCGTTCATACGGAACGTAGATTCAACGAGAGCTTCCAGTTCATATTCATACAATCCCGGTCGAACCGCTTTCATCGCGGCGACGTGCCCGGCTACGGTAATCTCTGTCGCCAGCCGGGTGCGTTGCAATTCGGTTTCATTTTTGATTAACCGCAGTTCACTGAGAATAGGACTCGGATCAACAAGCGTATTGAATCCCTTGCCAGATCGGATTCTTGACCTGACAGATTGCGTGAAACGGGCGAGAATTTCAGTATCAACATCCTCATTGGAACCGAGAGTATAATAAAGCCGCTCGGCACCTTGTAGGTATTTCCCGATTTTCTCACTGAATTTCTCTATCGGATAGGCTTTATCTGCCCCGTAGCGTTTACGAGCGTCTTTAACCCCAACGCGTTTACCGTTCCAGATTTCCGCCTGCTTATCTTTCGGACGAACGAACAGGATATAGATAACACAGATCGACTCTGGCTCTTCAAACCCCGTAAGGTAATAAAAATTCGGATCCGGACGATAATTATATTCGGTGTCGTGATTCCAGATTGCGGGGGGTGTACTGGCGAAGATAGCGACCCCGCCACGTCCCATTTTTTCGATAAAGGCTTCGCGATTCTGCTTATGCAAGCTGTTCTCTCCTCACATTTTAATTTTTACCTTGCGGCGTACAAGTTTTGACTGCCCAACCTAACAGGTCATGCTACAAAAGATTAGTATGCGTAAGTCCTGCTTTAGAGATATTCAATTGGTGTGCCGATTTTGCCGACGATACCACCGCTGGCGACCATTGGATAGATGGGTTTTGCCCAGAAAACACCATCGACTGGTGCGCGGATAGACTCCCGGACATTGCCAAACACATCGCAGATGTCTGCTATGGGTTGATACATCGCAAGTTGTTCATACAATTCCGCTTTGTAATAGACAAATCCGCCTTCATTGCTGAGGACGGGTACAAACTTTTTGACAACGATCTGACGGTCAGGAATCTGCGGTGTTCCGGCAATGAATTTATAATACTGTAGCACATTGAGCACGCCGCGAACCCCCTTCTCGATGCTCTTTGTATCCCATCCGTGGGTGCCCCCTAATTCGGGATCAATTGTTGGAATACCGATCTCTGGTGCCGCTTGAGCGAGTTGTCCTTCGGGTCCTTGTTGATTGAGAATATGTCCTATACCGAAAACTCGTGCGAGTTCAAGGCAGGCACCGTGAAGTGTGTGTTTCTCGTCAACACGCACGCGGACCTCGTCAATCATTGGATGGACCCCACCTTGGTGCAGATCAAGGCAGTAATCGGCTTGCTGAATAGCGCGCCGAAAGAGGTGATAGGCTGTCCGTTCGCTTGAGGTTCCATCGCGTCTACCGGGAAAACAGCGGTTCATTTTGCGGTTGTCCACGGGATTCAGTGCCTGTTTCGTATGGAACGCGTGGAAGTTGACGAGCGGGACAGCGATAATCTTCCCATATAACTGCTCTGGTGTGATTGTAGAGAGCACTTTGTGAATAACGGCGATTCCGTTGAGTTCATCTCCGTCGCTAATCGCTTGGATGTAGAATGTTTTGCCGGGGTACCTCCCGTTGATGAGTACAATAGGCAATCGGACAGCCGTCCCATCAGGCATACTGCCGACCTTGATATGTCCGTCTATTCGGGTTCCGGGTTCGGCGACTAATTGCCCAACTACCAATTGGCTATGGCGAATCTTATTCCTCATAACGGTTATTGTACCAGAATCCACGAAATAAGTCAAATCGTTAGCGGTCAGGTGTCGGAAACCGTCAGCGGTCAGCAAGATCGCGAGCATGGGGAAAAGAAAGGGAACGCCCAAGCAAAAATACTCGCTCCTACAGAAGAATAGAAGTCAAGCGTCGGGATTCGGAGACCCTTCTACCGAGGTCAGATTATCCCTTGATTTCAACACGATTTTCTGTTAAACTTATATGCATCATGAACACAGAAAACCAGAAAAAAATCGCTGCAGAAAAAGCGACAGAGAGCGTCCGGTCAGGCATGGTTGTCGGATTGGGGACAGGTTCTACAGTTTACTACGCGCTCTTGAAACTTGGTGCAATGGTTCGGGAAGGACTTGCTATCGTCGGGATTCCCACCTCCGCAGGCACCGAAGAAATTGCAAAAGCACAGCAGATACCACTCTCGACGCTCGCCACCCATCCGAGCATTGATTTGACGATTGACGGTGCCGATGAAGTTGACAAAGACCTTAACCTCATCAAAGGTGGCGGTGCAGCCCTCGTCAGAGAAAAAATCACCGCCAACGCATCGAAAGAAATATTGATTGTTGTCGATGAAAGCAAAGTATCATACGTCCTCGGCACAACTTTTCCGCTTCCTGTCGAAATTGTGCGGTTCGGATGGGAAGCAACGCAAACCGAAGTCAATCGAATTTGTGGAAAATCAACGTTACGCCTCTCATCGGCACAAGACGGAAACCAGCATCCACTTATTACTGATAACGGGAACTATATCCTTGATTGCCACTTTGATGGGATTCCCACGCCGAAGGAGATTGAGTTGCGACTGAACAATATTCCGGGTGTCGTGGAGAATGGGATCTTTGTCAATCGCGCTGACAAAATCATCATCGGCACACCTTCTGGCATTCGGTATATGGAATAACACCAATGGTTAAACACCAAATCTTGCCCCTCCTGCTCCTGCTTGCCTTTATCACGATTTCTCACCCAGTTAGCGGCGAAATATTTATAGAGAGCGGATTGGTGGACGTCCCAACAGGTAGAGTTTTGAAACACGGGATATTTGGGGCAGGTACCTATCTCAGTTTCCAACAACGAGCGATGAATCGCCCAACTACAAACCTGGGCGATGCTGCTGCGGTTCGCCTTAACTTCGGACTGTTTGACCGGGTTGAAGTCGGGTTAAAACATGTATGGAATGAACACGACATCGAACCATCCACCGAGCGGACTCTAAACCTAAAGATCCAACTCTTAAAAGAGCAAGAGGTTGGCGTAATTCCGAGTGTGGCGATAGGGGTTGAGACGCTTAGCACCAAACTTTTTTCAGGGACCTCGGAAACAGAAGAGAATGAAAATCCGTCCGCGTTTTTCGCCGTCAGCAAAACCTTTAATTTGCCACGAATTCACCAGTTCTCTGGGCACATCGGTGTCGGTACACAGAGGTTCGCTTTGGGAGAAAGCCCTATCGGTCTATTCGCGGGGCTGAGCAAAGAATTTCAACCGGCTTTCGCGAGAGGCGACATCACCTTGAACTTGGAATTCGATGGTGCAGGTGTGAACGCGGGGATACGGTATATCACCCGAAACGGACTTCAGGTTGCCCTTGGTGCTGAGACCTTGAATAGACCAGACGAATTAAGGTATCTTGCCGCTGTTTCGTGGACAAACGAGCGATTGGTCGACCAGATTAATGAAATGAGACAGTCGATTAAACGCGCGGCAGAACTTGCCGCCGAAGCGAAACGCGCTGTTTCAGGGGGTTCTCAACAAAAGAGACAGTAGCAATTACTGAGATTCCCTTGTCTCAATAGATTTCATCACCTTTTGGAGTGATGTCAGTAGTTCGGATAAGAAATCTTGGGGTGGCACGAGTATAATTTCGATCCTTCGATTTTTGGCTTTCGCTTCAGGTGTATCAGCAGTATCTATCGGTTGGTAGAAAGCGTATCCTGTCGCTGCCAAGCGTTGGGCATCGACCTTCGCATGTACCTGTAAGTATTTTACGGCGGCGATTGCACGTTCTGTCGAAAGATTCCAGTTTCGAAGCTCAGAACCACCAATGGGGGCATCATCAGTATGTCCCTCGACCCGCACGGCATAATCCGCATAATTCGTATTTAGCAGGACTTCCTCAGCAATTGCATCAAGAAGTGCCCTTCCCTCCGTGCTCAGGATCGCACTGCCTGTCTCAAACAGAATTTTCCCTTCGTCATCTAACACTGCGCCGACTGTATCCTTAAATTTCTCTTGAATAGCAACAATTGAACGTTGCGACTGGACCCGAATCCGTTGTAATTCCGATTCAATCTCTGCCAGTTTTGCGCGGAGACTCTCCTTTTCGCGTTCAAGCGCGCTTTTATCCTGCTGGAGTGCATTCCGTTCAGCAGCAATCTTTCGAGCGGCTTCGCTTGCATTCTGCAATATTTCCTGTGTTTGATTGAGTTCTGAACGCGTTTCCTCCAGCATAGTTTGGGTTTCAGCCAACTTCCCTTCCAAATCGGTTTTGGCGGTCTCAGTTCTCTCCAAGGTGGTATACATAGCAGCCAATTCCTTTAGTGCATATTCAAGTTTTCCTGAAGTCGAAGCAAGGACCATCGCCAGAACGATGGCAGCGATAGCGGCAATAAAGATAGATATAATTGCGAGGATTCCTTTTTTAGACATTGTTTAATTCTCCCTGTAGGCTCAGGATTGCCTCGAAGTTGTCATTTTCTGATGTTTTGTTTTTTTTCTCTATACCACACGTTGTGCAGCGGTGGGTTAGGATATAATCGCCGTGTTTTATCGTAAAATCTATCGGTTGCATCAAGCCGCGACAGGACGCGGCTCGGTCGCCGGGGTTCACGTCAACATGCCGACTCCAGAGGCATTCTGGACAGTGATTGGTGTAGCCGTTCCCACTGACGGAGGCACTACAATGTGCACAGATGAAATCTTCAATGTGGCGTTGAAATTTTTTGCTCACTGATTAGTACTTGCATTTCTTTCTTGACTGATTCGGTCCAATGTTCGTTTTAAACTTGGCGACACAGAAGCAGCACGTTCTAAATCCCAATGTTCTCGGACAAATTCGGTCAAAAGTGTATTATATTCATTGCCTACGCTGAGTATTGCATCTTGTGCTGGCACCAATGCTGCACGGATCGCTTTCTTTCTACTCCTTCGGGCAAGCGATACAAGGAACTCTTTGGGATTCAAGACGTTGTCCGTCGGCGATGGAATTCGATGCAAGGGGATAGATAGAAAAGCTGCCAATCCGATCCGATCCGCCATCACCCAAGATTCAACCTCCATAACTGCCACACGAAAGCAAAATCTTGGATTGAGAATGCCTTTAACCCATGAGCGAATAAGTCTCGGCGGACAATCCCGGGGCGAGTCTAAGTCTGTCAACATAAACACGGTTATACCGTTGGCTGCTCGGTTGAGTTCAGAAGTTTTTCGTTCAAGATCCGATTTACCTTGAAATCCGATTCTTTTCACGATTTTAACACCAAACTTCTCAAGAATTTTGGTCGCCACTGCATCACTGAGTCTATCCTCAACTGCGAGAATCACATTATTCAGATTCATTCTAATAGGCTCGATTGTTCTGGATATCTGGTTAGCACGACTTCACCGGGCGTGAGACCTGCCTTAAGAAGGGCTCGGATGTAATCAATATCAGACGAAATCTTGACAACAGTTCCTTCTTTTTCAGGTATGAGTAAAAGTACTTCCGTACCATCAATACCGGGTTCTATAAGAAGGTTATCGCTTTGCGTGCTAACCAACACCTGAGATCCCCGACTTTTTTGCAGGCGAGAGATAGAAGGGGCGAGTTGAGAAATAATACCTATGTTTAAAGAGAGTTCAGGTTCCTCTAACAATATTATTGAGTCACTTTCGAGAAGAGACCATAGGAGTCCAATAAGTCGAAGGACTCCATCCGAAAATTGGTCTTCGTGCTGCCCTTCTTCATTTGAACCCCAGTGGGAATAATGTGCTCGTAAATGTGGTCGACCTCTATTGTCACGAATAAATTCCAATTTTTCAAACTGCGGGACAGCAATTTTGAGGGTCCGTTCAATCCTCTTGAGGCGAGCACGGCGGGTACTTGGATGCACACTCGCGACTCGTTCGAGAAATCCCTGACCAAACGGATCGTCTTCAATGACCTTGCCCTGAATCACATCGGCGAAACGGATGAGTTGTGGAACCAGATGGAGATAGGTAACACTACGAAGAAATCGTCCAATCTCTCGAAATTTCGCATTGGCAGCATTCTGCTCAAGTGCGGTTTGGATAAGGCGGTCTGGATCTTCGTTGTCGTCTGCATCAGGTCTATCAAGAAGGGGTTCATCCTCTCTCCAGACGCGTTCATGTGTGAGATGAACTTGACAATTTCCATGATCCGCTTGACAAAACCCCACACTATATCGCCACGTGGCGGGAGCATCTGGTGTGTCCGAGATGTGAACTTCGATAGCAACCTCCGAGTCTTGCCCCGCGGATAGGCACCGAATTTTGGAAACACCGCCGCGGTCACTGATTGCTTTTTGAAACCCGCCACCGTCCATCTTGACAATATCTCGGAGAAATCGAAAAATGTCCAGTAGGTTAGATTTGCCTGAAGCATTTGGACCTACGATAAACTGACGCTCCCGAAGTGGAACATTAATCTGCCGAAAGTTCCGCCAGTTTTTTGCAATAAGCCGATTGATAATCATAATAGTAAGATTTCCTCCACAATAGTCCACAAATATGATACAAAAATCATAACATCTACGGTGAGTAAATACCAACCCAAAGGATGCTGGACTTTGGGTTGCACCGACTCATTCCAAGACTATAATTCTGCGCGGGTCATGAAGGTAGCGTAGATAGCGGAGGTTCTGACCAGATCGGGAATATGCACGCGCTCGTTGATGGCATGCCCGCCTTCGCCGCTTGGTCCGTAGCCAACGCCCGGTAAGCCTGTATTGACGAAATAGTGCAAGTCTGTAAAACCGGTAGTGCCCTTAAATCTTGGGCGATTGAAACGGACTGTGCGCACTGCATCAGCGAAGGCTTGCGCGATCGGCGAATCAGTATTCGTCAAACAGGGTTCAATTCGCAAGATGGCTCTCGCTTCTGCCACCAAATCGGGATAGTATTGGCAGGCACCAGAAATCGCTTCCCGCAATTCGAGTTCGGCAAATTCGAGTTCCTCGTTCGGCGTAATCCGCCGATCAATTGAGAACGTGACACGCGCTGGAACAGTGTTAACTTTATCACCATCGGTTCCACGGAATGTTCCACCGATATTTAATGTTGGATAACGGTCACTACCATCCGGGAGTTTAAATGCGCGTTCCGGTGATTTCAAATTTCGTTTAACCCGCTGGAGTGCCGTTACAAGTTCAGCGGCCTTCTCAAAGGCGTTTATTCCTTTATCTGGCTGTGCGCCGTGCGCCGCTTTGCCTTGGACTTCAACCTCTAACCAGAGGACACCGTTATGCCCGCTACCGATGTTCATCTCTGAACCGCCTTCGCAATTGACGACGTAGTCCGCACGAACTAATCCTTCTTCAACAACGTATCCCGCGCCTAACTCGCCGCCGGTTTCCTCATCGCAGGTGAACGAACATTCGATGTTGAACTGCGGTTTGACGCCAGTCTCTTGGACAGCCTGAATTGCAAACAGAAGTGCAGCGATGGCATCTTTCATATCGTCGGAGCCGCGTCCGTAAAGCCAATCGCCATCAATTTCACCACTGAATGGATCATCGAAACGCCAGTCTCCTGCAACAGGGACTACATCGTAGTGTGCGTTGAAATGTACGGTCTTCTCTGCCCCGATATCCCAACGGGCAATGAGGTTCAACCGTGGATGACTTTCGGCATTCGGGATAACCTGTTCAGCACGCTCCGTGGGGACCTCGGCAATTTGTGTCTGCATTCCCAACGCCTGACATTTCGTTTCCAGCAGTCCAACAATTTCGGCATAATTTTCGCCGGGTGGGTTGACAGTCGGAATCCTAACGAGTTCCTGAAGCAACACACAAAGCGCGGCTTGATTGTCCTTAATATAGGTTTGAACGGACATTTTAAGCCTCCTCAGTTGTTGTTATTTGACAACCGCCTGATCGCCCGGTGATAAGTGCTCCACGGTTTCGCCTGTCTCTGTAAAGGTGCGGGTCACACTGACAGAAGCGTAGGTCCATAGGATTTTCATGGGGGCATCGCTCTCATTCCAAAACCGATGCGGGATCCCCGCGGGGACGAATGTCGTGTCAAAGGCTTTCATGGTGAAGACTGCACCATCAACCTCGCAAGAGGCTTCGCCTTCGAGAATCGTAACGGATTCATCGCAGTTGTGATAGTGGCGTGCGATTGCTGCACCGGGATCAAACATTGTTATGCCATTGGTGAGTGACGTGGAATCAATCCATTTACCAGCTAATGGGACAGTTTTCACACCAGTGCCTCGGTCAATAGGGTTCTGTTTCTCAAAGTCGATGATATGTGCTTTTGTGCTCATTTCCGATCCACCGTCTTTCGTAAGATTTACCTAAGTTTAGCATGAAGGGACAAAAATTTCAAAGGAATAGTCGGTTTTGGAATCCCAATGCTTTAGCGTTGGGAGGAAAAACCGCTCTCGTATGTGAGTCCATAGCGTTTCTTTTGAAAAAACACTTGACATTTTAGCAAATTATGGTTTAATAGATGTATCGTGTTGGCAGACATTTCCAGCGTTACCGCTTGGTAACGTGTCTGCCTCCCACTGGAAAGCGGATAAAAGCACGATATACGATACACCATGAGATTAACCTTTAAGTATCCTGTGTACCCGACACAGGCAGAAGAAAGAATATTAGAAAAGTGGTTGGCACACCTTTGCGACCTTCAGAACTCCGCTCGCCACGATAGACTCGTTGCGTATGAGACGGAAGGTACTTTTGTGTCGCTCGCGTGAGACGTATGACGATTTCCGCGAAGTCCCCCAAGATTTTCAGAACCACGCTCTCAGACGTAACGATAAGGCTTTTACGAACTTCCGCAGGCGTTGTAAGGAGAACGCTCCTAAGAAAGGGTATCCTCGCCACAAAAAGCGTGTCCGTTCTCTCACGTGGTCTCTGCGCAAATATACCAAAGTCGTTCGTAAAAAGACGAAAGACCCTGACAAACAGACGATACGCGTTCGTGAGAATCCAATCATAGAAACCGATTTTAGACACAATCGCTTGAAAGTGCCAAAGTTAGGCGAAGTCAAGATACGCATGCACCGACCCCTTCAAGGCGACCCGAAAGAAGTCACGATCGTCAAGAAAGCCTCGGGGTGGTATGCCCATATCGTTTACCGACTGCCGCTGTTGCAGTTGACGTTGGCACGACCCACTACTTGACGACCTCTGAAGGCGAAAAAGAGGACAACCCGCGGTGGTATCGTCAAGCAGAAGGATTGCTCCGAAAACATTCAAAAGACCTTACGCGTAAGAAAAAAGGCAGCAATCGGAGAAAGAAACAACACCACAAACTTGCTTTACACCATGAGCGAACAGTCAACAGACGCAAAGACTTTATTGGTAAACTCGTTTACAAACTTTACCACCATCAGAAAAATAATGTGTTGGTCGCTGAAAATCTAAACACCTCCAACATGGTAAAGAACAAACACCTCAGCAAGAGCATTTCCGATGCGTCTTGGAGCACCTTCTTTCAGTGGTGTGCGAGTATAGCCGAAAGAGACGGCTTGCACTTCCACCAAGTTGA
>JAGWBV010000036.1:10295-36800 GCA_021295715.1 Candidatus Poribacteria bacterium
GAGACACGGGACCTACAAAACGCAAAACAGTTATTGCTTTTTGCTACAGGAACAAGTCTTTAGGCTTGGGTACATTGACCTATCCGTGGTTAATTGGTGGACGAGGTGCCATGAAAGCACAGCATTTAAGTAGGTGTATAGGGTGTCAATTGTCTGAATCGCCGATTCTCACGGATGACCCGGATTAGAATGGATTTTGGGATTGCTGGGCGCGGCTTAAAATTGTTGCTTCAATGAAATTTGGTGGCAACCGTTGCGAATCCAGCGATTGCTTGCTTCATCTCGGCTTCTGTATGCGTTGCCATGACGGTGAGTCTTAATCGGCTCGTTTCTGCTGGCACAGCCGGTGGACGTATCGCTGGCGCGAATACCCCCTCTGTTAGGAGTGCTTCTGCCACATCTGTCGCCCGTTGTGGACCTCCTAATACTACTGGTAGGATTTGTGTCTCACCCGGCAATAGGGTATAGCCTAAATCAATCAAGGCAGTTTTGAGGCGTTCTGCATGTGAGGAGAGCCGTTGTTGTAATTCGGGCGTAGATCGGATGAGGTCAAGTGCGGCATTTGCAGCAGCCAACGTCGCCGGTGGAAGTCCAGTCGTGAAGATGAAGCCGCGCGCACGGTTGACGAGCAACTCGATCAGGGCATGGCTCCCCGCGATATACCCACCGAGTGCCCCCACCGCCTTACTGAGTGTACCCATCTGGATAATGCCTTCTCCTCGCAATCCGAAATGCGCAACGGTGCCGCTTCCGTTTTTCCCTAACACGCCAAACCCGTGTGCATCATCTACCATCACCATTGCATCGTGCGCTGCAGCGAGGTCGCAAATATCGGGTAAGGGAGCGATATCGCCGTCCATGCTGAAAACGCCATCTGTCACGATGAGTCGTCTCCGAAATGCAGTAGATTCTGATAGCAGGACTTTAAGGTGTTCTACATCACAATGCTGATAGACTTTTTTAGTGGCACGACTGAGACGACATCCGTCTATGATACTGGCATGGTTAAGCGCGTCGCTTAAAATGAGATCGCCTTCTCCCGCGAGCACGGGAATCACACTCGTATTGGCGGCATAGCCAGAACTGAAGACAAGTGCTGCTTCAGTTCCTTTTGCCTCCGCAAGATTCATTTCCAAAGTAGCGTAGAGTCCGCTATTCCCGGAAATGAGGCGCGAACCGCTTGCCCCTGTGCCAAAAGTCTGCGTCGCCTCAACAGCGGCAGCGATAACCTTCGGATGTGTGCTTAACCCCAAATAGTTGTTTGAACCGAGCAATACAACATCTCGTCCATCAAGATTAACTGTCCCTGTCGGGGCACTCATGACGGTCCGCAGATGCCGGAGTAAGTCCGCTTGCTCCAATGTTGCGCGTTCTGTGTCCAGCCAGTTTTCCAATTTACCTTGCGGTTCGGTCAGGTGAGTCTTAGATTTCATCTTCCTTTGCGCAGATCCGCCCTCCGCTTCGCATACGGGCTTAGTTTTTGATTCTATACTGTAGATATCGCTAAGCCAATGAAGTCAGGTATTGGAGTTCCCTCTACGAAACCTACAGCGTCAGATTTATCCTATGAACTGTCTCAGATAGACATGGCTTTGGCTTAAAGCGCGCTGCCGTGCCTCCAATGTTTCCTCATAAGCCCGATCCTCTACCTCAACACAGACGGCGCCTTCGTAGCCGGTATCGCTTAAGACAGAAAAGAAACCGCCCCAATCGACATCTCCCAATCCAGGCAGTTTCGGTGTATGATAGGACAAAGGCGTTGCGAGGATGCCCACCTCGTCCAGTTTTGCTCTGTCCAATCGAACGTCCTTTGCATGCACGTGGAAGATTCGATCCGCAAAGGTCACGAGCGGCTTCAGATAGTCCATCTGAAGCCATATAAAGTGTGAGGGATCAAAGTTGAGTCCGAAATTCGGGGAGGGAATCTCTTCAAACATCCGCTCCCAAACCGAGGGACAATAGGCGAGATTTTGTCCAGCGGGCCATTCGTCTTCGGTGAAAAACATCGGACAATTTTCAATCCCGATGCGGATACCGTGGTCGGCGGCGAATTGGATTAAAGGTTCCCACACCTGCTTGAAGCGATGCCAATTCTCATCTATCGTGCGTGTTTGATCTCTGCCGATAAAGGTATTCACGATGTTCACCGACAGACGTTCCGCTGTTAGAATCAGTTTTTTGAGATGTTCGCTATAGATAGCGGCTTCTGCCTCGTCAGATGTTAGTGGATTGGGATAGTAGCCCAACCCACTGATGGTTATTCCGGCATCCGAGACGCATTGTAAGATTTCATCCGCTTCTGTATCGGAAAGTTCTGCGACATCAACGTGTGTAACGCCAGCGTAGCGACGTTCCGCCTTTCCTTTGGGCCAACACATCAATTCAACGCAGTCATAACCAGTGTCTGCCGCGAACTGGACAACTTCTACCAATGTCTGCTCCGGCAAAATTGCGCTCACAAATCCGAGTTTCATACACAACCTCTGTTTCGTTTTTAGACATTTTACTATAGAAAGGGACAACATGCAAGTGTATATCAAGACTGTCCAGAAGCATTCCGTTTTCAGTCATCGGCAATTGGCAATCAGCCGTCAGCAAGATCGCGAGCATGAAGAAACACCCCAGCAAAAACACTCGCTCTTACAACAGAAGGCGCGCGTTTCAGAAAAAAGCATTTGACGAAAAATTGGAATCGTGTGTATAATTCACGCGCGAGTGCTCAGCGGACTTTCCAACATACATCAACTACAGATAGAGAGGAATACATGACACCCAAACAGCGATATCTTTTTGATTTAACGGGGTATATCCATCTCAAAAACGTCCTCAGCAATGAAGAACTACAAAACGCTCAGGATGCAGTCGAACGATGTGTTCAAACGCCGCAGGATGAACTCCCACCCGGTATTAGTTATGGCGGTGGCGGTTATTCCAACGGCTTTTCGTTCGACAAATCTCTTGAGGCACTCACACTTCATCCGAAAACATGGCCCATCGTGAAGGAACTTACCGATAATAAACCCCGCTTCAATCGAGGCAGCCTCGTTGCCAAAGGACCAGAGCACGATCAGATTATCGGCAAGTTGCACTGTGCTCGTGAAGATTGTGGATGGCAAACGCGCCGCCACGATGCCAAGAATGGACACATTCACTGCAACGACTTTGTCGTCTTTTTCTATTTCACCGATGTCTATCCGGGTGATGGCGGTTTAGTCGTGCTACCGGGTTCGCATAAAGCAAACTTTGAACGTCCGGAGGGACTCTTCTTCCCAGACCCAGAGGCTCCACCCGATGAACTCCATCCTGCCTTAGTTAACGTGACAGCACGCGCTGGCGATGCAATTGTCCTGTCCGAACTGCTGACACACGGGGTCCTCATCTGGAAACCGAAACAGCGGTATCGGCGGTTTATCATCTTGCGTTACAAAACACAGTTTTTCCAAGACGACAGGGGACCCAGGGATCCGTTCCCACCTGAAGTGATGGAACGACTCTCTCCTGAAACGCTTGAACTTGCACAATCCGCATCTTATACGCATATCAAGGATATTGTCAAAAGTGAACAAGTCCAGCTAACCTAACGGGAGTAAAAAATGACACCAGAACAACGCTATCTGTTCGACGTTACAGGCTATCTACACATCGAGGGTGCTGTCAAAGGCGATGCCCTAAAGGAAGCACAAGAGGCTGTGGATCGACATATCCACATGCCACTTGATGAACGCCCCGAAGGATTTACGACTCGCCCTCGCGACTTAGAACCCGGCAAAGGCGGAAGATATGAACACGGATTCGCCTTCGACCGGTGTCTTGAAGAGATGACGGTGCATCCGGCTATCTGGCCCCTTATTAAAGAGTTTACCTTCGACAAACCCCGGTTTGTCACCGGCACACTTACACTCGAACAGCACAACCCGGACAGGCAACCGATGGGAACAAATCCGGCAGGTTTGCACTGTGCACGTGAGGGACGCCAGTGGTCAACTCGCTACGAGGTACAGAACAGCCAAATCTACTGCAACGATTTCGTGGCGTTCTTCTATTTGACGGATGTGCAGCCCGGTGACGGCGGGCTTATTGTTATCCCGGGTTCGCATAAAAGCAAATTCGAGAGACCTGAAGACCTTCTCACCCCAGGCCCCGACGGCATTGACCCCGAAACCGATGATGTTTTCACCAATCTCACGCCTAAAGCGGGGGACTTTCTCGTCATCTCTGAACTGTTGACACACGGCGTTTTGCAGTGGAGACCTAAGGACCGCGATAGACGCTTCCTGATTCTCCGTTATCGTCCACAATACGATGGCAAGCAAAGTCTACCGGAGACAATCGTCAACCGGTTAACACCTGAAGTTCAGGAACTGGTGCAAACGGCATCGTATGGCCATACGAAAGAAATAGTCAAGCAAGATGTTGTTCAATTAACCAATTAGATGAGAGAAGCGGACGGAAGGTTGGAAGGTTAGGGGATTCGTCTTCCATTCTTCCAACAAACTTTCGGTTTGCAAGCGGAAACCCCGAAAACGGAGGAAATCCAATGGGAGCGAATCAATACCGTGTTTGCATTGTTGGCTGTGGTAGAATGGGCGGCACAATTGATGAAGAGGTCGGTGCGACACCGCACGGTGCGTTGCCCTACTCGCACGCCGCAGGGTATACCGCTTTTGAGCGGACAGACATTGTTGCCGCCGCGGATGTCGTCGAAGAGAAGGCACAATACGTCTGCAACAAATGGAATATTCCAAAGTACTATTTAGACTACCGCGAGATGATCGTCGAAGAGAAACCGGATATTGTCAGTATTGCTACACGTCCGGGTAATCATGCCGACATCACGCAATTTGCGGCAGAAAATGGCGCGAAGGGCATCTATTGTGACAAACCGCTTTGTGCTTCCATGGAAGAGGCAGATGCGATGGTAGAGGTATGCGAAAAACACAACATCAAGTTCAACCTCGGCACGCAGCGTCGTTTCACACCCGGATACATCAAAATGCGCGAGATTCTCGAAAGCGGCGAACTCGGGGAAAGACGGTCTATTATCGCCTATAGCGGCGGTGCTGCGCTTTGGGGATATACGCACGCCGCGGATATGCTTCTCTTTCTGGCAAGCGATTCCGCAATAGAATACGTGCAAGGCAACGTCGCTGTGGACGATGCTGACTTTGAGGATAACCGCACCGAAACCGATCCGGGTATTGTCATGGGATTTATCCGTTTTCAGAACGGTATTAACGGCATCAGCATTCCCGGGACGGCTTATGAATTTGAGGTGAATTGTAGCGAAGGGACAGTTCGTGCTCTCAATAATGGACTCGGCTTCTATCTCCGTAAACGACAAGGTGAGTTTAACGAGATTTTGGAAGCACCATTCCCACCCTATGAACGTAAGAGCGGCACCGTTGGTTGCATTGAGGATATCGTCGAGGCGATTGAGACCGATACCGAGACGCAAGGCAACATCCACCTCGCACACCGAAGCACCGAGATGGTCTTCGCAATCGTTGACTCACAACGGCAGCAGGGTGTTCGAGTGCCGATGCCGATGGAAAACCGGTCCCTCTATCTCGGAAGGTGGTGAACTGTCGTCTGAATCAGGATTTACAGGATTTGCGGATGGGCAGGATTACCAGTGTCCAATGAAAAATAGGGAGTCAAATTGATGCTAAGAAAAGTCGGAGAGTTTACTACGCATCCCTATCTGAAATTGCTGATTGTTAGCGTGGCTCTCCTACTGAGTCACGCCACAAATGCACAAAACACAGAGCGTCCAGCCAGCACACGCTATGAACAGCGAACACCGAGCCGAAACGGTATCGGCAAATTCTACATGGGACGCGAAATCTCACGCGTGATGGGGCATCAAGGTGCGGAATGGTTGGAACGTCCGGAACGCGAACACGAAGAGATGCCGACCCGTCTCGTCGAGTTACTGAAACTCAAAGAAGGGGATGTCGTCGCGGACATCGGTGTCGGTACGGGTTATATCGCTCGACGCATCTCCCCGAAAATCGGTGAGACAGGGACCATCTACGGCGTTGACATTCAGCAGGAGATGCTCGACCTACTTGATAAAAAGATGACGGAGGTAGGTATCACGAATGTCAAAGGGGTTTTGGGCACCATCACTGATCCAAAATTGCCGCCGGAATCCGTAGACTTGGCAATTATGGTGGATGTCTATCACGAGTTTTCGCATCCGTATGAGATGATGCAAAATATCTGTCGTGCGCTTAAAACGGGTGGCAGGGTCGTTTTTGTCGAATATCGAGCCGAAGACCGGAGTGTTCCGATCAAGCGTTTGCACAAGATGAGTGAGGTGCAGGTGATTAAGGAAGCGACACCTCATCCGCTGTCTTGGATAGAGACGCTTGATGACCTACCGTGGCAGCATGTTATTATTTTTGAGAAGATTGCGGCACAGTAGGACTTCTTTTTATAATTTACCATAAACAAGATCCTGACAATCAGGGCGGGAAATATTTGACAAAAACGCCACCTCATCGTAAAATTATAGGCAACTTGCTAAACCTTTTGACAATTTTTGCGTCACAATTGCCAATTCCACTATTTCCACTATAGCAAATTGCAGCTTCCGTTTTTTTAGTATAGGAAAGGAGCAAGCTGCATCCTAAAAGCTGAAAAGGGAGAGAATTCCTGTGAAAACTGCTAACAATACGATTCCATTATTGGTAACCCTGTTGGTGTGTTTTTGCCTTGTTGTGCTGGGGCTTTCCTCAGTATCTGCTGCGGAACAGAATGAATCCGCACAAACAACGGTTGACTACAACCTTGACATCCGCCCGATCCTTTCGGATAATTGCTATGCTTGCCACGGACCAGACGCGAAGAGTCGGCAAGCGAACCTACGGATTGATACGAAAGCCGGAGCGTTCTCTGAACCGAGCGGATATCCGGTCATCGTTCCGGGTAAACCGGAAGAGAGTGAACTTCATCTTCGTATTACCTCCAACGATGACCATTACCGAATGCCGCCAGCGGGTTTCAACAAGACACTGACACCAGAACAAATTGAAGCGATCACGCAGTGGATCCGCGAAGGTGCGAAATGGGAAGAACACTGGGCATTCACTACGCCAATCCGTCCAACGCCGCCTGATGTCAAGAATGGAGACTGGGTCCGAAACCCCATTGATGCGTTCATACTTTCACGTCTTGAAAAAGAGGGCTTAAAACCTGCAAACGAAGCCGATAAGCGGACACTCATCCGACGCTTAAGTCTTGATCTCACTGGCTTACCCCCGACGCGCGAGGAGGTCCATCAATTCCTCGCAGATGATTCACCCGACGCTTATGAAAAAGTTATTGATGCCTTCATGGCCAAACCGGAATACGGCGAACATCTCGGACGCTTCTGGTTAGATGTCGCACGGTACGGCGATACACACGGACTCCATTTAGATAACTACCGTGAAATGTGGCCCTACCGCGACTGGGTTATCGAGGCATTCAATGAAAATATGCCGTTCGACCAGTTTACGATCGAACAATTAGCGGGTGACCTCTTGCCGGAACCGACCCTTGAACAAAAGATCGCCACAGGTTTTAACCGATGCCATGTCACGACGAGTGAAGGCGGCTCAATTGATGAGGAATATTATGTCCAATACGCGATTGACAGAGCAGACACGACTTCGACTGTCTGGATGGGACTAACCGTCGGATGCGCGCAGTGTCACGATCACAAATACGATCCGATCACGCAGAAGGAATTCTATCAACTCTACGCCTATTTCAACAATATTACCGAAAATGCGATGGACGGCAATCGCAAGGACTCTCCCCCCGTTGTGAAGTTGCCGACTCCGGAGCAGGAATCCGAACTCGCCGCGTTTGATGAGCAGATTGCCGAACTGGATGCGCAGACGAAAGCACCTATCCTTGAAATAGATGCGACGCAAATCGCTTGGGAAAATAGGATACCGCGCTGGACAACGCTGAAACCGGCCTCGCTCTACTCAAAAGGCGGCGCAACTCTTGAAGTTTTAGAGGATAACTCTATCTTAGCCAGCGGCACCAATCCTGAGCAGGAAATCTACGAGGTCATTGCGGAACTGCCACCCGGAAACCAATGGAGTGCCGTTCGTTTAGAAGGTCTCACACATGAGTCTTTACCAAAAAGCGGGGTCGGTAGAAGTGATAACAGCAACGTTGTCTTGACCGACTTTGCGCTCTTCATCGCTCCATCCGTAGACGATAGCGAGGCACCCGTCGAACCGGAAACCACCGATACCGAGGTTAATGCTGAAACGCAAGCAGAGACCGGAAGCACCGTCGATGCTGAAACTGAAGCACAAGCAGAAAATACGACTGCCGTTGAGAGCAACACCGAAGTGCAAACGGACGGCGAATCCGCAGGCGAAGCGTGGGCAGAAGCAGAAAACGAAACTGAAAGCACCAGTCCCGATGACCCATGGACACCCATCCAAGTTGTGCATGCATGGGCAGACCACGAGCAAGCATTCGGGAAAAACAATCTCGACGGTGTTGTTGCAAATGCGATTGACGATAAACCGGAAACCGGATGGGCACTCGACAGAAGGCGCGAAAATCGGCAAGCCATTTTTCTCGTCGCTGCTCCGTTTGGAATGGAAGGTGGTCGATTGAAAATCCGCCTCAAACACGAATATGACTTGCGGCATAAGCAGCTTGGGCGATTCCGCCTCGCGCTTACAGATGCCACAACGATTTATCCTATCGGTTCCAAAATCACTTTAGGCGACTGGCACGCCGCTGGTCCCTTCACTGCCGAACACGGCAACCTTGCTTTTTACAAAGTCTACGAACCTGAAACGAAAGATGTCAAGACAGGCGATACATTTGAGGTGAATGGAAAAACGATCAAATGGGAAAAGCAGACGCATTGGGTCGACGAACAGGTGCATAACGACATCGTTGGTGAAAACAGTGCCACTTATCTTTTCCGAAACATCACCTCTGTTACACAACAGAAAGCACTCCTGTACATTGGGAGCAACGATGCGCTGAAGGTTTGGATGAACGGCACGGAACTCCTCGCCAAAAACGTTCAGCGGGATGCCGCCGCCGACCAAGAACAGGTGCAGGTCAATCTCAAGCCGGGTAACAATACGCTACTCCTGAAAGTCGTTAATTATTCGGGTCCCTCTGGTTTTTACTTCCGTATGGAAAGTGCGTCTCCGATGGTGCCAGCAGACATTGTCGATATCGCGGGGACACCTCGTGGCGAACGTGAAACTGCACAGACGGAACAGATCCGAGATTACTATCGGAAGAACATCACGTTAGATAAAACCGTCAACGAAAATGCTAAGCGCGCCTTCACGGATCTGAAAACGCTTTTTGCTGACTTATCGGAAGTTCAAGGAAAACGGAACACACTCGACGCATCACTCACGACGACCTTGGTCATGCAAGAGCGAGAGGAACCGAGAGGTGCATACGTCTTAACACGCGGAGAATACCAGCACCGAGCGGAACAGGTGTATCCGCAAACACCATCAGTGTTACCAGCGATGCCAGAAGATATAGCACCGAACCGTCTCGGCTTTGCGAAATGGCTGCTTTCACCGGAGCATCCGCTCACTTCCCGTGTCACGATTAATCGATTCTGGCAAAACGTCTTCGGGATGGGGATTGTGGAAACATCAGAAGATTTCGGGACACAAGGGAAACCGCCGGTGCATCCGGAACTTCTCGACTGGCTCGCGACTGAATTCATCACGTCTGGATGGGATGTGCAAGGCATGCTCAAATTGATGCTCACTTCGGCAACATACCGGCAGAGTGCACAGGTCACGCCCGAAAAATTGGAACGCGATGCGGATAACGCACTCCTCTCGCGAAGTCCAAGGTACCGACTTGATGCCGAAACCGTTCGAGATAACGCGCTCGCCCTCAGTGGCTTGCTGTATACTAAAATTGGCGGTCCGAGTGTTAAACCACCACAACCGGATGGACTCTGGAAAGCCGTCGGATTCACCGGATCTAATACGGACACATTTGTTAAAGATGCCGGTGCTGATAAGGTATACCGTCGGAGTCTCTATACATTCTGGAAACGGACCGCACCACCGCCACAGATGAACATCCTCGATGCTCCTTCGCGTGAAGCCTGTACAATCCGCCGTGAACGCACGAACACACCGATGCAGGCGTTAATGCTGATGAACGACCCGCAGTTCTTTGAAGCAGCGCGCGCGTTCGCGGAACGCACCATCAAGGAGGGAGGCGAAACACAGGAAGCACGTATCGCCTATATCTTTGAGGCGGCAACAGCTCGCCTTCCGAACCTGAAGGAGAAATCACTGCTGTTGGAGACGTTCCAAGCCCACTATGAGGAGTTGGAGGCGAACCCGGAAGCAGCGAAAGAACTGATTGCTGTTGGTGAATCGCCACCTGATGAAACCTTAGATGCAGTCGAAATTGCTGCATGGACAATGATTGCAAACCTGATTCTCAACCTGGACGAAGTCCTGAACAAAGGGTAGCGTAGCCGTCAGCCATCGGCTCTCGGCAGTCAGTGGTCCGCCAGAGCGGTTTTTGACAGAAAGTAATACGCAATCGCCGCACGCCGAAAACAGAAAGCCAATAGGCTGACAACTGCTAAGCAAGGAGATAGACAATGGACCCAATTAAGGAATATTTGAAGCTTGAAACCCGTCGCCAATTCTTTGGTAAATGTGCGTCAGGCCTCGGTGGTGCAGCACTCGCGACGCTGCTACCGAATGCCATTGTCAACGCGCTCGAAACGTCGGGGTCCCCGCTCGTTACTGGGGAGGGGGCGAAACCGAGATTTGGAGGTTTACCAGAGTTACCACACTTTGCTCCGAAAGCAAAACGCGCCATTTACCTATTCATGTCCGGTGCACCGTCCCAACTGG
This sequence comes from Candidatus Poribacteria bacterium, assembly GCA_021295715.1. Classification (NCBI taxonomy): domain Bacteria; phylum Candidatus Poribacteria; species Candidatus Poribacteria bacterium. Next base: position 21,179 of record JAGWBV010000036.1, read on the forward strand.
ATCTCTACGACTATAAACCGAATATGGGGAAATGGTTCGATACGGATCTCCCAGAATCCGTCCGGATGGGTCAACGCCTCACAACGATGACCTCAGGGCAGGATAAATTCCCGATCGCACCGTCTATATTTGAATTCAAGAAGCATGATAACGGTGGTGACGGTGTATGGATTAGCGAACTGCTACCACATACCGGATCGGTGGCGAAAGACCTTGCAATTATCAAGACGGTACACACCGAGGCGATTAACCACGATCCCGCTATCACCTTCTTCTGTACCGGTGATGAAAGCCCCGGCAAACCGAGTCTTGGGGCATGGTTGAGTTATGGACTTGGTAGTGAAAACGAAAACTTGCCTGCGTTTATCGTGATGAACGCGACATGGAGCGGTCCAAAGGGAGCACAAGCACTTTATAATCGACTGTGGGGATCCGGTTTCCTCCCATCGGAACACCAAGGCGTGCTACTTCGGAGTCAAGGCGACCCCGTTCTGTTCCTTTCAAATCCGGAAGGTGTCAATGAAAAGACGAGAAAACAGATGTTAGATACCCTTGTTGAACTCAACAAGGAACTCTACGAAGAAATCGGTGATCCCGAGACGCATGCCCGTATCTCACAATACGAAATGGCGTTTCGTATGCAGACGAGTGTGCCTGAACTGACGGATTTGTCTCAGGAGCCCGATCACGTCTTAGAATTGTATGGACCTGAGGTGAAAACCCCGGGGACATTTGCCAACTGCTGTATCCTCGCCCGTCGGATGATGGAGCGCGATGTCCGTCTCGCTCAAGTCTTCCACCGAGGTTGGGATCAACACGGGGAGCTGCCCAAGAACATCCGCAATCAAGCTCGCGATATTGACCAGCCCTCGGCTGGACTCATCAAAGACTTAAAACAGCGCGGGATGCTCGATGAAACCTTAGTCGTCTGGGGCGGTGAATTTGGACGAACCGTCTACTGTCAAGGCACCCTCACGCCGGATAACTATGGACGTGACCATCATCCGAAATGCTTTACGCGCTGGATGGCTGGCGGCGGTATCAAAGGCGGTGTCGTCCTTGGCAAAACCGATGACTTCAGTTACAATATCGTCCGTGACCCTGTCCACGTTCGCGATATAAATGCTACGATTCTCCACCAACTCGGTATTGATCACGAGCGGTTAACCTTCAAGTTCCAAGGGCTTGACCATCGATTAACAGGCGTTGAGGAGAAGGCGCGTATTGTCAATCAGATTCTGGCATAACCTGAAACAGTCTTTTAGGCGCGCTTAAAAAGCGCGCCTATTTGTTGAGAAATTGTAGGCGCGTACTGGTGAGATTAGAGACCTCGCTTCTCAAGTACTCGATTAAAACTTCGGAACCGGATGAAAAAATTAAAAGCAGTTGTTGTTGGTGCTGGCTGGTCAGCCGAAGGGCACACGAAAGCGTTTCAACACTACGGTGTTGAAGTGCTGGCAATTTGTGCCCGAAAAATAGAGGTCGTGCAAAAAGTCGCCTCTCGATTAGGTGTCGCTGAGGCTTCAATCGATTGGCGTAAAAGCCTGTTGAAGCACAAACCGGATATCGTTGCCCTCACAACACCCGCGATCCTGCGGACCGAGGTTATCGAATTAGCAGTGGACCTCGGATGCCATATCATCAGCGAAAAACCGTTAGCACTCACCTCGGAAGAAGCAGGACACATCTACAATCTCATCAAAGACACAGGACTGAAGCACGGCTTCGCTGCAACACACCTGTATGATCCGAGTGTCGCTTATATGCGTCAGCTGCTAACGCAGGAAAAAGTCATCGGTGCGTTAAAAGAAATTGACATTGGATATAACCGTCGGATTACAAACGGGTCCTCCTCCGAGACGGTAAAACCGTGGAATTGGATGAACTCATTAGCACACGGCGGTGGTGTCCTGAACAATGGACTCACGCATCAACTCGGTATGCTGGAACGGATGACCGGCATGAAAGTCGTCTCCACCACAGGCGAAGCGAGAACCATCATCAGAGAAGCCCCGGTTGTGCCGGAAATTCGCGACTTTCGCGTGTGGGTCCGTAAAAAACTCACGGTTGAAGAGGCAGCTAAATTTGAGTGGCAGGTATGCGATGCAGAGGACAATTTCTCGGCACTTTTCTGGATGGCACCCGCCCCTATCAAGGCATCGGAGTCTTCACGGAAAATCTTGGTGACCCTGCGGACGCATCCGGGCGTGCCAACGCATACGCCTATCGGCGGTTGGTATTTCTACGGCAGTAATGGGACGCTTGTCGGGCAAGGCAGACATATTTTATCGCCGATTCTGCTGTATAATATGGACTCGGAAACTGCGCTGAAAAATATTGACGATACAGTCGAAGAATTGGCCGTGCCGAAGCAACTCACCGATGCGCTACCACGGATCGGTGACGATATCCAAAATAAATGGGTTGCGCTTGTTCGAGACTTTCTCGCGGATATTGAGAACCGTCCACACGAACCGTATCTGACCTTTCAAGATGGCTGGCGTTATCAAATCGCCATTGATGCAATCCGGACAAGCAAGGGATGGACACAGATCCCTTGCTAATCACTCGGCAGTCCTGCGATCACTCTGAAGTCGCCCGATCCCGATCATCGGGATGGGACACTTCAGTAGATCATCGTGATGGCGTGTGTCCGAAAGATTGCTTGTTATTCCCGCTTGGCAACCGACGCTTCAATCGGTTCACAAGCAACATTTTATCCCTTCCTCGGAGGCTCCATGCCTAAACTATTTGTCAAAAATTTCATAAATATCCGCGAAGCAGAAATCGATATGGATAAAACCTTGGTAGTTTTCATCGGCGAAACCGCCAGTGGGAAAAGTGTCCTCGCAAAACTGATCTACCTTTTTCAAGAGTTAATCCGCGACTTTCGCCAACACATCAGACACATTAATTCCTATCCACCAGAACACTTGAAAACACCAGGACAAGAATTGTCGACGGTATTTCGCACACAAATCGCCCGTAAATTCCGTGAGTTTTTTGGCGATGCCACAGGATTTCCAAAACTGAATAGTAGTCAGCAAGAGACTGGAATGGAAGAAAGGAAGGGTGGAAGAGAGGTGCCCCATCCTTCCAGCCATCCGTCCTTCCAGCCAAATGCCGATAGCCGCTTTGAAATCATTTACCATTATACAGATGAAAGTGCCATCAGACTGACGTTAACGGATGAGAAATCGCTCCATATCGAATTACCCGCTGTTATGGACGATGTTGAAGACCTCTGTTACAACTTATTAGAGAAGCTAAAAAGCGTTGACATAAAACAGCCCGACAGTGCGGCAACGGAATCTGACTCCCCGAAAGAAACAGGTGCATCCTCAGAAGGTAACCGTGATATCAATAAAAATACCGATCAATTCCATTATATTTTGAATATGGCGATCGGAATGAGTGAGATCACGGAGAAATTAGCCGGTAAACATCGTGACAGTCTCTTCATCCCTGCAGATAGGAATATTGCTGCCAACTACCCAGATGCCCTTAAAAGAATCTTCTATGGTGGCATAAAAAGCGACCTCCATACGCGCGCTGCAACCCGTTCACGTGCCAATCTCCATCTCATCGCACGCTTTTTGGAGAAAAATGAAGAATTCCTTGATACCTTTAGCACACAGAACTTTCGGAACCTTTTTGACGAAAGACTTGAGGAAGAATCAAAAGAAGTCGATAAACCGATAATGGAATTCCTACTCAAGAAAATTTCCCTCATTTTAAACGGCGAATACGAAACAATAGACAAAATTTCTCAATCCCGACTCTTTTCGCACCCAACCGGTGAGAACACAACGTTTTTAGAAAACGCATCAACCGGGCAGCAAAATCTCATTCGCATCCTACAAGACGCCTTCATGAGTATGCTTTACAATGAAATGATTTTTCGCGTGATTGAGGAACCTGAAGCACACCTGCATCCAACAACCCAGAAACACCTCATGCATATCATCGCCCTGATGCGAAATCACATTGATAGCCAGATCGTTATAACAACCCATAGTCCGTATTTTTTGACGGTGCTTAAAAACCTCCTAACCGCCGGGCGACGGTCAAAGAAAAATCCGAAAGCTGCTGCTGAAATGGAGGCGCGTGTCCCGAAGTTATGTTGGTTAGTGCCTGAAGATGTAGAAGTTTATCATCTTAGAGATGGAAGAAGCCATCCTATTGTCCAACCGAAAAGGAAGTCGATTCTTCAGAATCCACTTGCTGACCTTCTCTCAGATATTTAATAAGCGCATCCCCTTCGCTCTATTATATCCATTATATAGAAAATAAAAATCAAGGTAAAAAAAGACAGATGTACGAGAAACACGGAGAAACAATCAAAGCACAGACCTTCCTTGACGCATTACAAAGTGATGCCGTATCCGTTACCTTCACGAATTGCACGATCGAAGGGGTTGTCGACCCGTTTTCTATCGAATTGAAACGAGACGAAAATGACCGGATACTCCTGAATAAGAAACTCTCCTGCATCGGATGTACGTTTAAAAGCATCGTCAACTTCCGGACAGTCGTCTTCCAACAAGAGGTGGATTTTCGGCGCACCCTTTTTGAGGCAGATATTGACTTCGATGAGGCGATTTTACACGGTCCTTGCGCATTCCGTGAAGCCATCTTCCAAAGGCGTGCCGATTTTCACAGCGCGATCTTTCACAGGAGTGCCAGTTTTTGGCGGGCGCGATTTTATAGCGTCGCCGATTTTCACAGAGTTCAATTCCGTGAAAACGCAGTTTTTCATGAGGCTAACTTCCTCACTGAAGTCAATTTTCGTCGCGTGCTGTTCCACGGCATCCTTGACTGCACAGGAACATGGTTCCCTGAAACAACAGCGTTCAACAACGCCACATTTATCGGGACTGCCAACTTTACCACCGCACAGTTTGTCTCTGTCGCTGCCTTTGGCGACGTTAAATACATCCAAGACACACTTTTCCACGCCGTGAAAGCCAAACTCAGCAGAAAACAGCACTGTCCCACTGAATTTTACTTAGATAGCCGACACATAGACGAGGTCTCAAGCCCTTTTTTCAAAAGGTACGTCGCGGATCAGCAGTTCATACGTGCGTTCAATCAGGAAAATTCGATATTGGCAAAGTTATGGCGATGGAGTTCCGACTATGGTCGGAGTTTGGTACTCTGGGCGTTCTGGTCTCTTTTCTTTGCGTTTCTATTCGCGCTTGCGTATATGCCGCTTCCGACGTGGCTGCCGCCTTGGATGCAAAATTGGACACCTCGTTTTCATCAATCGACGGGTGCCTACAGCGGTGAACCGTTAACGTTTTGGAACTGCTTCTATTTCAGCATTGTTACCTTCACGACACTCGGTTTTGGAGACATCGTTGCGGACAACCCTGCTGCACGTCTTTTCGTTACACTGGAAGTTATTTTCGGGTATATGATGTTAGGCGGATTAATCAGTATCTTCTCAAACAAACTGGCGAGTCGGAGTTAATCTACTGCGGAAAAAGGAGGTGTTTATGAAGCAAAATTTAGCCGCGCTCGCGGTTACAGTATTAATGTTAATGAACATTACGGGATGCTCGGTAGTTCGGTTCGCAGAAACCCGGATGGGATACGGGCTCAAGAAAGCCAATAAAACGCGTATGGATTTGGACTTCCAACTCGGATTTAACGCAACAGATCGCAGTCTCAGGATAACCTTAGAACACCAGCCTTATGCCATATACAAACCTCGGATAACCCTCACTGATCTTGGTGTAGGTCTCGCCTCCTTGGGACTTCTGGGGAAAGTGCTCTACGACAATTGGGATCATGACTATACATTTACCTTTGTAGATGATACGTTTGACTGGTACGGTTCTGAACCTTGGGAAAAAGCGGTGATGATTGGAGTGCCAGCGGACATCCTGCTTTATTGGGCTTTCTCGTACCCGTTTGATCGGAAAGCGGTGAAAATCCAAAGAGAATCTTTGACAGATCATCCATACCGCATTGAACTCCCAGATCATGGTAATATTGGCAGAAACTACCGCACAACAACCGGTACTGAGCAGATTTACATCAGAAATTTTCTGTCCGAAATCGGAAATCCATCCTTTCTTAAAGACATTGAATCACTTAAGTTTCAGGCTTTTACGGAGGTTGGTGGAAAGCAGCACAACAAAGACCACACAGTTTCGGGAATCATTGTACCGAATTCGGATTCTCCGTCTCCACCAGTTCCGCAACCCGACCCTGAGCCAGATCCTGTCCCTGAACCCGCCCCCGATCCGGTCCCTATACCACAAGTTGAAGTAAATGCACAGTGGGTTAAAGATCGTTTGCGCGCGGGTGAAAGAGCAATATTGAAAATTACTGTGAGAAATACCGGTAAAAACACACTTACAGAATTTACCGTCACAACGGCCAGTCCCACTCCTCATTTCAGCAATTGGGAGATAAAATTCGGGAACATTACGTCCGGGACATCAGAAACAAGAGCATTAGGTTTCAGCTCAGATCCAGAGATGACTCCCCAAGATGTGCCTGTTACTCTCCATTTTGAAGAAGCCAATGGTATTGTTCACCAAGCAATTGAGAGAATACTACATATCATAGAATAATATATCCTACGCGCGAAAAGACTTGATTTATTCCTCCTTTTATGTATAATTATCGTGGGCAACGCGAAATTTGCCTATAATGAACCATCCCTTGATGTGCTACAGGGGTAACCTGTCCAACATATCAGTTAATAGTAGAAACACATTCATCAGATGAAACGCAAGATTTTCCTTTTTAATGTGACGCTCCTAGTGTACCTGGCAAGTCTAACTGTTTCAGAGGGACAGGTGACCACCGACAGTCTCCCCAATGGAGTGATCGAACGACTTAGCCCCGGTGCTTCGGTGTACACAGTCACATTTTCACCCGATGGGAAACTTCTCGCGAGTGGCGGTGATGATAACACTGTCATATTGTGGGATGTTGCTGACTGGAGCGAACGTGAGGCTTTCATACAACACAGCAAGGCGGTAACATCGGTTGCGTTCTCGCCCGATGGGAAACTTCTCGCCTCAGCAAGCCTTGATGGCTATGTGAGACTGTGGCACGTTTCTGCTGAAGGTAGACGCATCTCTCTTCGACACGGCAGTTGGGTGGAGTCAGTTGCATTCTCCCCCGATGGGAAAACACTTGTTAGCGGTGGTGAAGATCAAGAGGGTTCTGTTATATTATGGGATGTCCGTCAAAAACGCGATATCGCCACTTTCTCCGGACATGGTGGTCTTGTAGAATCCGTTTCATTTTCGCCAGACGGTCAAATGCTAGCCTCGTCGGCTCGTGATAATACCATTAAACTTTGGGACATCGAGGGTGAGCGCATACACGAAACTCTTTCTGGACACAGCAGTGTCGTTCACGCTGTTGCATTTTCACCCAATGGCGAGACGCTTGCGAGCAGCAGCCGTGATAACACCATAAAACTCTGGCAGGTCTCTTCTGGAGAAAACCTTGCTACCTTTGAAATTCAGAACAACCTCTATGTCTATGCCGAATCCATTGCGTTTTCACCTGATGGACAGTTACTTGCCGCCGCTTGTGTTGACTACACCGTTAAACTGTGGGATGTTGTCAAACACCGCGAAGTCGCTACACTCACGGGACATCACGGTGGCGTAACTTCTGTTGCGTTTTCGCCCGATGGGAGGACGCTTGCCAGCGGTAGCAGGGACCGCACCGTCTTACTCTGGAATCTCTCCCACTTCGGGTTTAAGTCACATCTTCAAGATAGCACGCCGCCTGAAATTGTTATCTATTCACCTATGGAACGTACCGTGAACTCGACTGTCAGAGAAGTTCCGGTTAAAGTCAACGTCACTGATGACAGCAGAATTGCCGATGTTTGGATCAATGGTAGAGAAGCATCTGTTTTAGAGGTGGGCATATTCAATGGAACGGTTCCACTGAATCACGGTAAAAACGAAATCCGTATTATTGCAACAGATGTACACCGTAATATGGGGACGCACCAATTCACCATCGTTCGTGAAAAAACTAATCCCCCCATTGACCCAACACCGCCTGAGATTGTTATTCATGCTCCGATATCGAACCCCGCCTACGTAACTACCGATCAATTCACTGTTGAAGGCAGTGTCATTGATGACAGAGGTATTGCCGAAGTTTGGGTCAATGATGTGAAAGTAGTAGTTTCGGAGACAGGCGAATTCACTGCAACGACCCTACTCGATTTTGGCGAAAACGAGATTCATGTCACCGCAACTGACACACGAGATAACATAGATACGGATGTCCTCATCGTTCACCGGGAAGATACCGAGGGGCCCGAGATTCAAATCATATCTCCGGAGCACAGCGACCAACGTGGGTTTCAACCCACAATCAATTCATCAAACGAGTCCGTCCTTGTTTCAGGTATAGTTACCGATCCGAGTGGGGTTTCTGAAGTCAAGGTGAACGGCATAGGAGTAGCGGTTAAGGAAGATAAGTTTGAAACAACAGTCTCATTGACTCCCGGTAACAACCTCATCCGAGTGGCAGCAACAGACACGTGGGGCAATCAGTCAGTTAAGGAAATAACTGTTCACCCACCACCACCAATTCGAAAAAATTACGCGTTGCTATTCGCTGTGGATACCTATGATCACTGGCCCAAACTCCGATATCCGCTTGTTGATGCGATAAACATCGGTCGAGATTTAGAAGACATCTACGGTTTTGAAGTTGAATTGATTCAAAATCCAACGAAGACAGATATTCTTCGTGTCCTACATAAATATGCCCAGAAGGAATACACACCGGAAGACCAATTGCTGATCTTTTTTGCTGGACATGGAGACTTTAATAATAATATGGGCTATCTCGTTTCTCAAGATACAAAAAATCCTGAAGATGATAGTATCAGAGAAGGTTACCTCTCTCACTCCTATTTCCGAGATTTCATTGACAGGATGGCATGTAAACACATTCTTCTGGTGTTGGACACCTGTTACAGCGGGACGTTTGATGAACGGCTCGCCATGCGTGGTGAAGGAGAAGACGCGTTTCGTTCTCTATCACAAGCAGACGTTAAACGGATATTGACATATACGACTCGCTGGTACTTGACCTCAGGGGCTAATGAACGAGTTCCCGACTATTCGTTGTTTATTCGTGCGTTTCTTGAAGCTTTACGAAGCCAAGGCGGTCGCGACAACATCCTCACCATAAAGGAAATTTTAACTTATCTTGAGGGGCTCAGTACCCCAACCCCATGTTTCGATGAATTTGGTCGGAATGAGGGAGGGAGTGATTTCCTATTCATCGCAACAGAATGAAACAACCCATTCTCAATAAGAAAGGAACACTTAAGCCATGCGAAACATATTCGTTTTTTCTCTAATTGTGTGCATAACAATCGGCTGCGCCGCACCTGAACTGATGGAAAACACAGATTTTCGCGCGATAAACTACGCCAATGCCTCAGAGTCCGATCCTTTGCCCGGTTGGGTTTTGTCTGAAGTAAAGAAATATCCAATTGAGACCTTTCTTTTTGAGATAGGATGGAGTCATGGAACCGAAAAAGGAGCCTTTGAAAATGCGTTAGCGGAGGCACGGAATAGAATTGCTACTAGGATTCTCAAGAAGGTACGGTATATCGTTCTCTCAAATGATTCGGCACAATACGATATGGTCCGTGAACACTACAGTGCAGTATTGGAACATTATTGCTTAGAATCTCGAGAACTCCCTGCTTTACAACTCGGTGGACTTAGCGAACGGAATCTGTCTGTTGATGCAGCGCGGACAGATCAACATACGTACGCTCTTGTTTACGTCAAACGGGACGAACTTAAGCAACTCTATGCTAAGCAGGAAGAGAAACTGCACCGAGAGATTAACCGTATCCTTGAAACAGCCCAAAATGCCGAGAATGCGTTAGAGATAAAAGACGCGGCAAAGATATACTTGCAAACCTATCCACTTTACGAGGCACTGAAAGAGACAGAGATTATCCAAATTGGAGCTGAATACGAGCCTAATTTTAGCGATGCCCTCACGCGATTGGAAAATTTTGCAAGAAATACCAGCGGCGGAGACGCACTAATGAAGTCACATAGGCAGGTGATTAAGCGTGTTAAAGAACTCGATCCGAAAGTTATTGCCAGTCTTGTAGACGTTGCCGGGACCATTAGATCACAATTTGAGATCCAGCAGATTGGCTCACTTAGTGGCCAAGTTCAGCTTGAACCACTTACCTATAGACACGATGGGTTAATCTGTCACTTTTCCCTTGATTTTAGTAACGCCATACAGAAGCAATTTAAATGGCACTTCGTCCATCGCAAGCGTGGTTTCAAGCGGAAAAACTTCAACATTAACATGACCGATCAAGGAGAGCGATATCGATTTTCTGGTTCGTGTTGGCAAAACGGGGACGAAATTACAATTCGGGAAACATTGCGCGATCTGCATACTGGTGAATTTCTGGCAAGCAGTGTAGTGAGTTTTTTGAATTCACAACTCCGCCCACCAATTGTCCTCACCCCTCCTAATTATGAGGAGTTCAGCGAATACAAGAAACCTTTCAAGCCTCAATATATTGTGCAGGATTCAAATTCAAGGAAGCCAAAGAATTCTGAACCCCCTATGTATCAGCCTTCCACCGTTGGTGGCTTAGAGGTCGATGTATGGACAGACAGAGGGCGGGATCCCGTGTATTATATTAGAGGCGAAACGATGAAAGTTTTCGGGCGCGTGAATCAACCCGCCTACCTCCGGTTGCTCTATATTCTTGCTGATAGGAAATACACGCTTCTCCAAGGCAACTACTATATTGATCCATCCCGGGTCAATACCGATGTAGAGATTGGCGAGTTTGTGTGCGCTCCACCGTTTGGTGCGGAAATTTTGATTGTTGCGGCGCGGACAGAGAAGTTCCCACCCATTCAGACTTATGAGGAAAATGGGTACTTCTTCTTAGTAGATCAAGACCCAGAATCGGCTGCTCGGAATTTCCGTGGGATGAAGGCGATACATGGCAATAATGATCAACAGCAATCATCGAGCTTTCATCACAACGAAGCACAGGTCGTGGTGGTGACAATGGAAAAATGAGGCGAAAGACATCAATAGGGCAAGTTTTTGATTAAAGACGCTTGCCCTATTGTCCTTTATATGAACCGACAATAAAGAGTATCCCTGTGAAAATCAGAACTTTACAAATCTATCTTGTTATTACCCTAATAGTTTTTGCTTTTATACTTCTCAATACCGCAACAGCGCTGGAAGACTCCCACTCGGAGAACGCGGACTATTTTGACTACATTACGCTTTTCTCTCAGGGACGGATCACGCGTTTTACAGAGATGCCGATCCGGGTATACATCTCCCCTGTTCTGAAAGAGAGTCCGTATCTACCTGAAATCCGATACGCGATGCAAACATGGCACACCGTCAGTGAAGGCAACGTCCATTTTGAAGAAACTGAAACACCTCAGAACGCAGATATCCGTGTGAGTTGGGGCTACACCGGTCTCCTCGCCGATTTCCAAGATACGAGACTCGGCAGTGCAGAGTTAACACGCCTCAAAGATAACGTCCAAATCGGCACCTTTTCTAACGGATTAGAAGTAGGTTCTGCCACTGCAGTTGAAGACCGATCAACCGAAACAGGACACGAGATCAGTTTTACAGTAGAAGTTATCCTCATGTTAGAAGGTTACGGAACTGTCGGGGAACTGTCCCAGGAAGAGATGCGAACAGTTTGCGTCCACGAATTCGGACACGCAATCGGCTTGTGGGGACACAGTCCGCATCCGGGAGACATCTGTTATCCGACAGCAACGGCACAACAGCCATCTGCGCGCGATATAGCGACGCTACGTAAACTCTATAACACACCGCTTAATACACCACAACACGAGGTCGCTATCAAGGTCCTGAAAACCGAGATTGAACAGAAACCGTATTCCGATCCTCAAACACAACTGCGGGCACACTATCTACTCGGAGCCATCTACTTCGACAAAGGTGATACCGTATCTGCAATCGACAGTTTTCAAACTTGTAGGCGGTTAGACGCCAAGTTTCGACCTGCCATAGAAAAACTGATCCAAACTTACCATGAAACAGGCGAAACACATGAAGCGATCAGTCTTCTTGAGAAACGGATAACCCAGAAACCGTCGCCAGCGGATTACAACACGCTCGGTATCTTCTATTACGAGAAAAAAAATGCTGAGAAAGCGATCCAAGCGTTTGAAAAAGCACTTCACATCGCACCGTATCACAAAGCCGCACGGCGAAATCTACATCAACTCCTCCGAGCCAAAGGATTCAAAGCACTGGCATCAAAAGATTTTGAGACCGCCGCCACCGCATTTGAAAGGGTGCTACAGATGGAACCTCTTGACGCGCCTACCTATCAACTCATGGGCAACGGATACGCCCAAGCGGGTCAATTTGAAAAGGCTATCGGCTACTATCAGAAAGCGATCGACCTTAATCCCGTCGATGCCCTGACACAGCAAAACTTTGCACACTGCTATAACAATTACGGTGTATCGCTACGAAACCGTGGAAAATGGGACGAAGCGATCGATGCTTATCGTAAAGCTTTACGACTGATGCCGACGCTCCAAATCGCTCGAACTAACCTAAGCGACGCATTTACCCGAAAGGCGAACGCACATAGTGAAGCAGACGAATTAGATGAAGCCGTGGTGGCGTATCTCGAACTACAGAAACTCCATCCAAACGAAATGCATATCCGTAATTTGCTTGGAGAATTATATCTGAAAAAAGGCGACTATGCCGATGCGTTGTCGGTATTTCAGCACGTTTATAACGTCAATCCTAATGCTGATCACGCCTTACATAACCTCATTGCAGCCTATCATCACTATGCGCGAAGCCTCAGCGATGCGGGAGAGTACACAACAGCGATCCAACTGCTTGAAGAGGCACTCCGTCTTACACCTACGGATCTGAATTTAAGGTTGAGCCTGGCGAACGCATACCAAGGTGCTGAAGACTATGAACGTGCTGCTACGGAAATATCGCGCGTTTTGGCACAATCACCAGAAAATCTACAGGCAAAAGAGGAACAGATTAACCTGAAAATCCGACGTGGTAACGCGCTCATGCGGCAACGGCAGTACACTGACGCACTCGCTGAATTTGAGGCGATTCCCGCATCTGCGCGCGACATTGAGATTTACAACACTATCGGTTACTTACACCTTGTGGAAGGTGAACATACGAAAGCGTTCGCTGGCTTTGAAACCGTCCTGCGGAAAGACCCGATTAACATGCCTGCCTTCAGGAATCTGCTGTCGTTAGAATCCCAGTTGATTCGCGAACGTGGCAATAAAATGAGAGAGGATACTCTCGTCGAGGTCCGATGCCTCCTTGCTATCGCCTTGATGCATCGAAAACAGACATCTGCAGCGGTCGAAAAATATCAACTCGCGCTGAATTCTGTCAAAAGATCTGGCACCTCTGAAGAGACGGATTCACGCGTTATTGAGACGGGTAGACACCTCGCCAAGTGGTTCCAGCAACACGGGGACGCTGAAAATCGAGAAATGATTCTCGATTGGGTCGAAGAGCACAGCGGTAACTGATTATTCTGAACGTCCATACACGTCGATCCTGTCTGAAACCATACGCGTCAACTCAAGAAAAGTAGAAATCTAAAGCACTCTATAAAGTGTTGGGTTACAAATCTCTCCCACAAAAGATAAGCCTACCGACTCAATTCTGCTCGCAAACAGCGGCTTAAAAGTAGAAAGGTCGGGCGAGAGCCCGACCTAATGTATAATAACGAATGAGACGTGTGTTTACTACCGTGCGACAATTACTGGGTGCCGCCACCGCGACGACCACCTTCACCACGCCAACGGTTCATACGAGTCTGCTGTTCCATCTGACGCTTTTTCGTCAATTCGTTGAGTTTGGTCATCTGTTCTTCGGTCAATACCTCTTTGAGGTTCGTTTGGAACTCTTTACCGACGGTTGCCGCAAAACTTTGCATCTCCGCCATAGCAGTTCCCATGTCACCGGATGCCTGTGCCTCTTTCATTTTCGCTTGAAATTTATCGCGAACCATCTGATAAACAGGACGTGCCTTCACAAGTGTCTCATCATCAACTTTCAGAGTGAAGGTCAAATCGACCCAAGAATCATCAACCAAAGAAGCGGGGTTCATCATTCCCGTCATTCCCCTGCCGCCTCGGTCGCCGCCCTGACGGTTTCCACGTTGACCTTGTGCGTCCCGGTTGGGTCGTTGTGCTGACGTTGCATGTTCAAAAACAAACAAACCTACGATTGCGATAACTGCGATTGCACTGATTGTCAAAAATTTCTGCTTCATTTTTATTTCTCCTATTGGAATTTTGATTTTGTGAATGCCTCCAATACTTTTTGAAAGGCGTTCACAATTTGGTTCTGCCTTTTTAGTCAAATCTGTTCGGAAAAGGTTCGTTTTTATTTTCTCTGGGTTGCTGAAAATAGTGTCAAACCGAAAACCAAATATCCGTAATCCAACGCCTCCGCGCTGTTGACACCTTCCAATATGCATGCTATAATAGAGAGAAAGGGAGCACAAAATGGATTGGAAAGATACACTGTTGAACATGGTAAAAGACTCGGGAAATCCGCAGAAAAGACCCAAGCAAAAACCCCAAGCAAAAACACTTCGGTTTGGGGAACCCCTTGCAAAGCATACCTACTTCGGCATCGGTGGCGAAGCCGCTGCTTACATTGAAGTCAGTACAGTAGCAGAATTGGCAGCAGTGGCACGTTTTCATCGGCAGTGGGATGTCCCAGTCGCAATTATTGGTCGTGGCTCAAACCTGTTGGTAAGCGATGCCGGCTTCAATGGCATCGGTGTCAGGTTAGTCGGTGAGTTAGCGAAACTGGAGGTCGATGGGAACATCGTTTTGGTCGGCGCGGGTCTCTCACTACCGCGACTCTCAAAAGTGATGTCGCGACAGGGGCTGAGCGGTGTGGAGTTTGCGCTCGGCATCCCCGGTTCCGTTGGCGGTGCCCTGATTATGAACGCTGGCGCATGGGGGAGTAGTTTTGGAGATGTCGTCACAGATGTCACAGTCATGAACGACATCGGTGAACTCGTCAACTTAACCCACACTGAGGCAAAATTTGAATACCGACGCAGCGGTTTGGATGCCTATTTTTGTGTCACAGGTGCGACGCTGAAACTCGAATCCGGGGACGCTGACGCGATCACGGCACGGATGCAAGCGTTTTACAAGCAGAAAGTTGAAACACAACCCTTCGCCGAAGAGAACGCGGGATGCATGTTCAAAAATCCACCCGGGGATTCCGCGGGACGGTTGATCGACATCAGCGGCTTGAAAGGTCACCGTATTGGTGGTGCAGAGGTGTCCACGGTACACGGAAATTTCATTCTCAATATCGACAATGCGACAGCGGCGGATGTGTTGGATTTGGTCGCCTACATCCAAGAACAGGTGCGTGAAAAGACAGGAATCTCCTTACAAACAGAGGTAAAACGGTTGGGATTCGACGACTAATCAGCCACTTCGCTGAGAATCCGGTGCGGTTTCTAACCGCACCATAGGTGTCAATTTAGGGAGTTTTCAGTAGCCTCTTTGAGTTTGCGAAAGGTAGTATT
>JAGWBV010000037.1:0-35704 GCA_021295715.1 Candidatus Poribacteria bacterium
TTTCGTTATTTAGCATATTCAATGATTAACTTTCGTGTAACTTTCAACGATTCTTAACTTCTACTCGCTATGAGTTCTTTTTGTAACGGTCAGGTCGCGAGTCTGGAATGCGATTCAGACCTCAGCCACAGGAAATGTAGCGAGTTTCAGAGTATTCAGAGTAAAGTCTGAAAAATGATAGGTTTCACAAACGCTTGTAAACATAGGCAATGACTGGGGTTTGATAGGTAGTTTCTGGAGTGCTTACTCTGAAAATTCAGAGCGGGTGACGGGTGTTAGGATTACGCTGTCTGAATCAGGATTTTCAGGATTTTAGGATTGACAGGATAATAGCATCCGAAGGCAATGAGACGTTCTTAGGCAAAAGATGTCCTGTTTTTAACAAGTTAGAAATTAATTGAAATCCAACCGTTTAAAATGTTACGATAGTGTGACATTTTTTATATAAAAGGCATCAACGATTAGCCACTATTGTCGGGAAGCGGAATTCCTTCCTACAGAGGACTATGGTCAATTTTAGAATTAATTAGACACTCTAAAGTGGCGAGGTTAGAAACCTCGCCAGCGGGGTGGAGGTTTTCGTTTCTATTGAGATTGCCTCGCAGTGAAAGTTATTTGTAGGTTTTACCATAAATACTCCTGAGACTCACAACGAAAAAATTGACACTTCGGTTATAGACATGCTAAAATAGAGGTAGCTGTCCGAAGTCTATATCTAATAGATTAAGGCATCATCTCCTAAAAACTTGGACACATCATTACCGAATAAGGAGTCCCCAATGTTCAACGCGAATCCTTTCCACCAGCCAGGACAATGGTACCGAGGAAACACACATAGCCACAGCACAGAATCTGATGGGCAGCTGCCCATGTCGGAGCGGTTCGGTGCCTATCGTGAAGCGGGTTACGATTTTCTGGTATTGACAGACCACCGTAAAGTCAACGATGTAAGTGCTTATAGCACGTCAGATTTTTTGGCAATCTCAGGTAGCGAAGTGCATCCGTCGAATCCATATGGTGGCTCGACGTATCACTTTGTCGCTATTAATATTCATGAGACGCTGAATTGTGCAAAGATGCATCCGAACGCAGTGCTTGATGAAATTAAAGCGCAGGGTGGTGAAGCCGTTTTATGTCATCCGTATTGGTCTGGACACACGATTACGGATTATTTGCCATTGCAGGGTTATTTCGCGATTGAAGTCTACAACGACACCTGCATGGGTATCGGCAAAGGCTTTTCCGAGCAGGCATGGGATGATTTACTCGATAGAGGCGGACCTGTTCTTGGAATCGCCTCGGACGATGCACACGGCACCGAACACGACTGCTTCCACGGATGGATTATGGTAAAGGCGCAGGAACTAACGATTGAGAGTATCATGGAAGCACTCCGGTCAGGCGCGTTCTATTCCACACTCGGACCCGAAATTGTGGATATGACGTTAGAGGGTGGCGAATTAACGGTTAAATGTTCAGAGGCGCAATCAATTGTCTTCAAAGCCGAGTGCAGTCGGGGTCGACGCATTCTGCCTCCAGAGGGTGAGCTGCTGACCGAAGCGACATATAGCATTCCGAATGGCGCGAAATACGCCCGTGTTGAAGTAACAGACGCAACAGGTAAGAAGGCCTGGTCGAACCCGTTTTTCTTTTAAGACAGGATGTCTTGATGTTTTCGCGGGTGCTGTAATGCAAAACATTCTGGTGTGCCAGACAGGTGGCTGGATCGGTGATATGGTGATGCTGACTCCAGCGTTGCGCGCGCTGAAGCAGGCGTTCCCTGAATCCCGTCTGGAACTTCTATTGCGTCCCCGCGTCGCAGATTTAATGGAATCGCACCCTTATGTTGATGCCTGTATCGTTGATGAAAAAACAGAAGGACGCTTCCGATCGTTCACGAGGTTAGTGCGTCAGGTCCGAAATACATCTTTCGATCTTGCTGTCGTGTTGCATCCTACCTCATTCCGAAACGCTTTGGTACCGTTCCTTGCGCGGATTCCAATTCGCGTTGGGACGAATGTCAGTGGGCGTGGTATGCTGCTAACGAAGTCTTGCCGGGATGATACAAGCGTCCATGAGGTACATCGGTATCTACGGGTGCTGCAGCTACTGGATATTGATACTGCCTCGGATGATTTGGAATTCTGGCATACAGATGCTGACCGGCATTTCATTGAAAACCTCTTGCGCGCTGAAGGTGTTTCACGTGACGAGCGGCTTATCGCTATTAACTTGGGCACCACATGGGCGACGAAACGCTGGGACCTCGTAAACTTCACCGAGGTTATCCGACAAATCACACATCTTGCCCAAGAGTCTAAAGTCGTCCTAACAGGTTCACACGCTGAGCAGACACTGACAGAAGCACTACCTGCCGCGTTACCGGTAATCAATCTCGTCGGAAAGACATCGATTCTGCAACTCGGTGCGCTGTTAGAAAGATGCGAGGTGTGTTTAACCTGTGATAGCGGTCCTATGCACATTGCCGCAGCGGTCGGCACACCGACGGTGGCACTTTTCGGTCCGACGGATCCAGTGCTACATCGTCCTTATGGTATTGGACATACCGTGATTGAAAAGCCAGTCTCATGTCGCCCGTGCTACAAGCGGACGTGTCATCGACAAGACGCACCACACCTCTGTATGCGAGAAATTGGAACAGGTGAAGTCGTAAAAGCGGTTGAAAAGAGATTGTATCAGAAAGATTGTGCTACCTAAGCATGAAAATTATATCTGGTAGATTTTAGAATTAGTTAGACACTCTAAAGAGGCGAGGTTAGAAACCTCGCCAGCGGAGTAGAGGTTTTCACTTCTATTGAGAGGTCTGCTTATTTGTAGGTTTTGCCATAAAAGGAAGAGTGAATGAAGGACATTCGTGCGTTGGTATTCGATTTCGGTGGAACTTTAGATGGAAATGGCATTCATTGGTTGGAACGGGCATACCAGTTTATCCACGAACGGTGTCCTGAAATTACGCGTGAAGCGTTTGACGAAGCGGATAGAGCGACAATAACAGAATTCGCACTCGGTGATTCTTCTGTTGAATGGTCTTACCAAGATGGTTCAATGTTACCTGTCGGTGCGGTGGCGTCTGAATATGCGGCGCGCTGTTCTTTGCGGGAGACGACCGAGGCGATTGCGGTCGGAATTTATAAGCGGCTCGGGTTGAGCGAGAAAATGAAGGATGAATACGTCGAATGGTTTTGCGAGGGTGCGACGAAAAGTCTCACAGAGAATCGGAGGTGGCTCGAAACACTTCACGGCACCTATCGACTCGCTGTGATTAGTAATAACTTCGGAAACACCCGCGGATGGTGCGATGAATATGGACTATCACCGCTGCTGGATGTGATTATAGATTCGACGGTTTTGGGTATAGCGAAGCCGGACGCTCGCATATTTGAAGCGGCTTTGTCGGGATTGAGCGTTGCGCCGAATCAAGCAATCTACGTAGGAGATAGTTATTCCGCAGATATGGTTGGCGGTAAGAATGCTGGCTTATGGACTGCGTGGCTTATGGGAGATCAGATGAAACCGTGTCCAGATCCTTCTATGGTAGATGTTCGGCTCTCTCATCTACACGAATTGACCGGTTTTCTGGAGGAAAAATAAAACAGGTATGCTACAAAATTTTTAGAGGGAAATGGGCAGATCTTTCGTTCTGCCCATTAGGTTGCGGTGTTAGGATACCCGAGGTTGCTACATTTCTCGATGAAGACCGATGACTTTACCGAGTATCATCACGTCCGTGACATCGAAGGTGCTCGGTTCAATCGCAGGATTCTCCGGTTGTAACCGGACTCGATCGCCGTCAATAAAGAACCGTTTCACGGTTGCTTCGTCCTCAACGAGCACGACGACAATATCACCGGGGTCGGCGTTTGATTGTCTTCTAACAATGACAAAATCACCGTCCAGAATTCCGACACCAACCATGCTCGATCCGGTGATGCGGAGCGCGAAGCACTCGTAATCGTTAAGCATGCGCGTTGGCATTGGAAGCGTTCCTTCAATATTCTGCGATGCGAGGAGTGGATCGCCTGCTGCCACACGTCCAAAGATCGGGATCTCTATAACATCTCGTGATACTTCTGCCAAAGCCAGATTTGCGTTCTGTCCTTCCAGCCATTTGCTGGTTGCGAGTTTCGGATCTGCCTCTTTCAAAATGGAAATTGCGCGTGGTTTACCATCTTCCCGGCTAATGTACTTTTTCTTCTCAAGTGCGTTGAGATGGTCATGTGCCGCCTTTTCAGAAAAGCCAAATTGGCGACCTATCTCGCGAATTGTGGGTGGGTAGCCTTCCTTGATACGCGTCTGAATATAGGTAAAGATCTCGCGTTGTCTACCTGTCAAGCTCTTTGCCATGAGTCTGTCTCCCATAGTAAGCATTAGTTTATATTTATATATTATCCTATATTCAGTTTAAATATGCAAGAAAAAAATAATATTTTATTTTTCGTATTGATACTGGCGGGTAATTAGAGAATTGAAACCGAATAGAGTTGTTAACGTCTTAATTGAAGAATTAAAGGAAGAATTTGAAAAATGCAAAGTCTAAATTGTTTTGCAAGTTTTTTTCTTAAGCATAGCCTGGTTGTTATGATAATTGTTTCGGTTATCAGTGCTATAAGTGTAGGATTTGCGAAAGAGGAAGCAGAGAAGGTTAAACTCGACACCGCCGTTAAGAACTTTACACTCAAGGATGCTGGTGGCACCCCTCATGCGCTGTATAAACTCAGTGAAGAGAAACCTGCCACAGTTGTTCTGTTCCTCGCTACGCAATGCCCAATCGCAACGGATTATGCGGAGCGAATCGTTGCCTTAGTCGAGACTTATGATGAAAAGGGCGTGCAATTTGTGGGAATAAATTCAAATAAACAGGAGAAGGTTGAAGAGATTACGGAATACAGTGAGAAGCACGGCTTTGAATTTCCTGTGCTAAAAGACCCGGAAAACAAAATTGCTGATTATTTCGGAGCGAGAAGAACACCAGAAGTCTTTCTTCTCGACGCGGAGCGTATTCTGCGTTACGCAGGAGCGTTTGACAACAGTCCAAAGGCACCTACGAAACACTACCTCCGAGACGCTCTGGATTTAGTCATCACCGGGAAGGATATTCCAAAATCAGCCAAGAAGACAAGAGCCGTCGGATGTACGATTAAGCGGGTTCGGAAAACGGATGTAGACAGGACTCCGTGAAATCCATCACACCCCTTGAATATCTTCGTTGCGCCTCACATAGGAGGTAAACAGACAAATGCTTCGATTTTTATATCACATTTTTCAGGCAGTGCTAACGCTGTTTTGGATCGCAGGGATATGCGTGTTTCTGGCGATGTTTGGTGCCATCGGGTTTGCGAGTGGCATGTTGCTAGCGTGTTGGGAAGATGTCCGCGATATTGATCTATATCGCCTTGAGTACGATGCTGATATCCAGACATGGCGGCAGCATCTGGAGGTTTACTCTTCGGTCTGTGAAGTACAGGAGACAGATAAGGTCGAGTTTTTGACCGATAAATTGGAACGTTTGGCGTACAAGAAGGTTGCGAAACTTATTCCGAGATTGAGTGCGCCAGGAGAGTATGCAGTGGAAATGGACGGAACCGTTCGCATCCATTTGCGGGATTTTGAATATCCGAATCTTGATGTGAAGGCAGGACACGTTCGGATTTCTGTGAAGGACGAAAAAATTGCTGCCATCCGGAATTCGGATAATTCTGTGCGCCGGAATTTCTATCTGGAACCGGAAAAAATCGGAGAGTTTTCAGATGACGAAGGTTCCACACGTCGTCTGATTCCGCTACTGCAAATGCCTGACAAGCTCACAGGCGCGTTCACTGCTATTGAGGATAGACGATTTTCTGAACATTGGGGAATTGATTTGATACGCCTCGCCGGAGCATTCAAAAACAACCTGTTGCACGGCAGTCGCTTGGCAGGAACGAGCACGTTGACCCAACAGTTGGCACGAAACATCTATCTGTTCGATCAGCGGTCCGACAGAAGCGTCATTCGGAAGGCGAGAGAGATACTTCTCGCTGTGAAAATTGAGAAGGCTTTCTCGAAAGACGAGATTTTTGAACGCTATCTGAACCACGTCGATTTAGGTAGGTCGAGGTATGGTGGAAAAACATATCACGGAGTTCAGCAAGCGGCACTCGGATATTTCGGGAAGGAGGTCTCGGAACTCGATTATCACGAGTGTGCCTTGCTCGCCGCACTTCCCAAAGGTCCCTACGCATTTTCACCCTTTTCCAACCCAGAAAGATCCCTACATCGTCGGAACATCGTCCTCGATCAGATGTTTGAGCAGGGGTATATCCCGACGGTATCTGAATGGCGTGCAAGCCGAGATGCGCCACTCCTCCCGCGAAATCTGCACAGAAAAGGGACAAGAACGGCACAGAAAGAGGCTGGACATTTTCTTGACTATGTCCACAAAACACTCGGTCAACTGCCTGAACTCAAACATAATTTGTATAGTGGTGGATTGAAAGTTTACACCACGATAGATATGTCCATGCAAGCCGTTGGGGAGAGAGAGGTTGCAAAGCACCTACGCGTGATGGATAAAACATACGGTGGTCGGCGGCTCCCCGATTACGATACGAATAAGCGGAGTCCACGCATTGATCCGATTAGAGATTACTTGCAGGCGGCACTGATCGCTTATGAACCGAAGACGGGACATATTAAAGCGATGGTCGGCGGTCGGGATTACAACATCACAGCGGGTGAGATAAATTTCTACAACCGCGCTGTGGGTACCGCAAGACGACAGCCCGGTTCCGCATTTAAACCGATTGTTTTTGCGGCATTGTTGGAAGAACCGGCAGTTGTGAGCCCCTCAACGATTATTGTTGATGAGGCATGGGGAATACTTCCATTCCCGGGACAACCGATGTGGTATCCGCGTAATTATAGTAAGTGGTTCAAGGGCAAAGTTACGGTGCGCGATGTGCTCAGGAGCTCAATTAATGTGCCAACAGCGAAAGCGATGTTGGAGACACCGATAGCCGAAAACGGTAAATGGGAAGGGCTGAATCGTGTTGTGGATTTGAGTAGGAGAATGGGCATTAAAAGTCCTTTGGATCCAGTTCCGGCACTCTCTTTAGGTTCATCTGGTGTAACAGTCCTTGAACTCACCTCGGCGTATGGTATCTTCGCGAACGGTGGTGTCCAGACGAAACCGGTGCATATTCAGTACGTGCTGGATACGGCGGGGAAAATTATTTATACCTCTGATGATCAGCAATATGACCGCGTCTTAGATGAAAAGGTCGCATACCAGATCACCTCGTTTTTGGAGAGTGTGATTGAGAATGGAACAGGTAGACGCGCCGGACGAATGGGGCTGACTCGACCCACAGCGGGTAAAACAGGAACTACCAATGAGAATGTAGATGCTTGGTTCGTTGGCTATACCGCGGATCTTGTTGTTGGCGTTTGGGTCGGGTTCGATAAGAATCGGTTGAGTCGCCGGAACTACAATCAGGAAGGTGCCAAGGCAGCACTCCCGATCTGGGCACAATTTATGGTTGATGCCGCTCGCGGTCCAGAAAAACCGTTCCCTGTTCCGAAAGGTATTGTTTTTGCGGAGATAGATAAAAAGAGTGGGCTCCTCAAAAAGATTGGTAAATGTCCGGAGGAGAACATTAGCAGAGAACCCTTCATCGAAGGACAGGAACCTTCCCGACTTTGCACGCTCCATTAGTTTGCATCAAAGGTATTCACATCTTCTGTAGGAAGGGAGGAATCTGCTGGAAACACCCCACCAACCCCTCGCCTTTCCTACATCCTGCAAATCCTATAATCCTGTAAATCCTATAATCCTGTAAATCCTGATTCAGACGCATACCTGAATGCCTCTCCGCGTGGCTATTTAAGGAATCGGAGTTCCCTCCTACCGGAGAATTGAATAGTTCTGGCACAAATCTCTCTACACATTTTGGATGTAGTATGGTATACTATATAAGTCCCAAAACCCAATACAAACCATAAATTTTTCTTGTAGTCTTGATGTAGTCCACCACTGACAATCCCGTATTGGAAAGCGATCAAAAGGAGCCAGAAGCCAAGATGAGAGAGAATTGGGAATTGCTGACTAAGATTGATGATCCAGAGGATGACATACCCGAACTGGATAATCCGCAATTTGAGCTCACCTCAGACTTTTCACCGCAAGGCGATCAACCGCAAGCCATTGATGAACTCACGGAAGGACTCCACCGTGGAGACAAAGCACAGACGCTTCTCGGTGTGACGGGTTCGGGAAAAACCTACTCGATGGCGAATGTGATTCAGAACGTCCAATTGCCGACGCTCGTCATCTCACCGAATAAGACACTCGCCGCGCAGCTTTACAACGAATTTCGGACGTTTTTCCCAAACAACGCCGTCCACTATTTCGTCAGCGATTATGAGTACTATCAACCTGAAGCATACATCCCATCCACGGATACCTTTATTGAAAAGGATGTCCGCATTAACGAAGAGATTACACGGATGCGACTTGCGTCAACAGCGTCCTTGATATCGCGTCGCGATGTTATCGTGGTCGCGAGTGTTTCCTGCCTTTACGGTCTCGGTTCGCCAGATGAATTTGAAAATCAGAGGGTTCAAGTAAGCGTCGGCGATGTCGTTCGGCGCGACGCACTCCTCCGCGCTTTAGTCGATATCCAATATGTCCGCAACGATGTTGAGTTCTGGCAAGGTGTGTTCCGAGCTCGCGGTGATGTCGTTGAAGTCTTCCCTGCTTATAGTGAGCACGCGTATCGTATTGAGCTTTTTGGCGACGAGATTGATCGAATTAACGAAATAGATACAACGACGGGAGAGGTATTGGCACAACGGGATTTCCTTGAAATTTATCCCGCTAAGCACTTCATGACCGATGGTGAAATCTTCGATCAGGCGTTAATTAATATTGAACTGGAACTTCAAGACCGGATTCTGACTTTCGAGAAAGAGAACAAATTGCTGGAAGCGCAACGCATTGAGCAGCGAACCCGATTCGACTTGGAAATGTTGCGGGAGGTGGGATACTGCTCCGGTATCGAAAATTACTCGCGGCATCTCTCAGGATTGCAACCGGGTGATCCCCCGTATTGCCTGATGCACTACTTTCCCGATGATTTTCTGCTTTTTATTGATGAATCCCACGTAACGATTCCGCAGTTGCGAGGTATGTATCGTGGTGACCGCTCCCGAAAGCAGACCCTTGTCGAGTATGGTTTCCGCCTGCCCTCCGCCTTAGATAATCGTCCACTCCAGTTCGAGGAGGTGGAAGCACGGGTCAATCAAGTTATCTTTGTCTCCGCGACACCTGGTCCTTATGAAATGGAAAACAGTGCGCAAATTGTCGAGCAGATTATCCGTCCTACTGGACTCATTGATCCTGAAATTACGATACACCCCGTGAGAGGACAAATAGACCATCTCATCGGCAAGATCCGAGAGCGCGTCAGGAGCAAACAACGCGTTCTCGTCACGACGCTTACCAAACGGATGGCGGAAGACTTAACCGAGTATTTGACGGAGGCGGGTGTCCGTGCTGACTATATGCATTCTGAGATTGATGTGTTCGACCGTGCCCGCATTCTACGTGAACTTCGCGAAGGCGTTTTTGATGTACTTGTCGGTATCAACCTACTTCGCGAGGGACTTGATCTTCCCGAAGTTTCTCTCGTGGCAATCCTTGACGCTGACCGTCCGGGTTTCCTCCGTTCCGTCAGGTCTCTCGTCCAAACCGCTGGACGTGCTGCCCGAAATGTCGATGGTGAAGTCCTCTTATATGGGGATAACATCACCAAAGCGATGGGAGAAGCGATCAAGGAAACACGCCGCCGCCGCGAGATTCAACTTCAATATAACACCGATAACGACATCACACCAGCAACCATTGAGAAGGCGATTCAGGAACTTATCGCTGAATCGACGGATGCGTATAAGACCAAAAAACCTGACAAGCCTGCTATCGTTCCAGAAGCCGTCGAACCGCAGGACCTTGAAGCGATAATTACAGACTTAACGCGACGGATGCGCAAAGCGGCGTTGGACCTTGACTATGAGGAAGCCGCCGCCTTACGTGACCAGATTGCTGAACTGAAAGAGGGATCGGCGGAGCAGTCAGCTGAATAGCGTGTATAGCGTGTCTAATCCACCGGAGAAAACATCGGAATTTAAAACTTGTATCTTGACGTGTAATCTGCTAAAATGCAGTCGTTGATTGTAATTCCATAAAACCTATAATTTTAATCCCTTGAAGGTTAATGATCTCGGTATTTTGTGAATAAAATACTAATCTTCTTGAGGAACAAAGAAAGGACTCTGCAATGTTTGTTTGTGTAGCTTGTGGCTATTTGTGGAAGGAAGCAGATAGCCCGCCAGATGAGTGCCCTGCATGCACGGCACCCAAAGAAAAGTATATTCCTTACGATGACAGAGCAGAACGTTGGGTCAAACGCGCTGTCGCGGCACATGTTATGTACCCGGACGAAGAAGGCGCAGACCTTCGCGCAGAAAACTCAGCACTCTCGTCTCATATCAGATTTGCCCTGGTCGGGTTACTCGGTGATGTTGATAAAGGATAAATGGCTGTCAGCAGTCAGTCATCGGTTATCAGTTAAAGAGGCACCTTGTAACAATTCACTTTGCCTTGGAGAAGTCTCAGCAACGTCCGTTGTGGCGGGAGTCTTCTTCACTGATGACTGACGACTGACAACTGATAACTTATATAGAAAGGAAGCGGCATTACCCAATACTGGGTTCTCTACAGAATAGAAGTGCCGCAGCATAAAGAATGAAACAGATACGTTATCTGCTGATTCTATTCCTTCTTGCTTTACAAGGAGTCGTATCAGCACAGGACCTCTCAGACCGCGTGGTGGAGCACATCTTTCCGAACGGTCTGAAGTTGTTGATGATTAAACGCGATACCTCCCCTACCGTCGCACCCTACATTCTCTTTAAAGCCGGTTCAGTCGATGAATCAGATGACACACGCGGTATCGCACACATGCTCGAACACATGTTGTTCAAAGGCACGAAAACAATCGGCACAAAAGACTATGAAAAAGAGAAGGTTGTACTTGCCGAAATTGACCGGATAGGTGATGCCCTCGACATGGAGCGCGCAAAAGGTTCCAGAGCGGATGCGGACAAAGTAGCCGAATTAGAAGAAGCATTAAAAGCACAACAAGAACTCGCCAAAGAGTGGATCCTTACCGGCGAATATACCGAAATTTATACACAACACGGGAGTACCGGATTCAACGCTGGCACCTCCGTTGACTACACCATTTACACGGTGGAATTGCCGTCTAATAAATTAGAGTTGTGGGCAATACTTGAGTCTGATCGGATTAAGAACGCTGTCCTACGCGAATTTTATGTTGAACGCGAGGCTGTCAAAGAGGAGCGTCGGATGCGTGTTGACACCCGTCCCGGCGGTAAACTCTATGAACAGTTTATGGCTGCTGCTTTCACTGCGCATCCTTACGGCATACCGATTATCGGATGGCCCTCGGATATTGCGATGCTCAATCGTCGGAAGGCAGAGGCGTTTTTCCGTGTCCACTACGCCCCGAATAACTCCGTCATGGCTATTATCGGAAATATTGACATAGATGAGACCATCGCGCTCATTGAAAAGCATTTCGGTGATATCCCCTCACAGCCGCTCCCGCCTGAAGTCACAACTGAGGAACTGCCACAGGAAGGTGAACGTCGGGTCGATGTCGAGTTTGATGCCGAACCGCAACTCATGATTGGTTTCCATAAACCGACACTCCCGCACTTTGATGACTATGTACTGGATTTTATCAGCGCCATCCTTTCCGATGGACGCACCTCTCGGTTTTACAAAAACATCGTTGAGGAAGGGATCGCCATCTCTGCCGATTCATTGAACGGATACCCCGGGGCGCGCTACAACAACCTTTTTGTTATAGACGGCTCACCGCGGTCTCCACACACAACCGCCGACCTTGAAGAAGCGATTTACGCCGAACTCGAAAGGCTCAAGACCGAACCCGTCACAGAAAAAGAATTTAAACGTATCCTCAAACAGGTGGATGCCAGTTTCATCCGAGGTCTCAGCTCGAACGCTGGAATGGCACGACAACTCACCTTCTATGAAGGGATCGCTGGCGATTGGCGTTATATCTTACAATGGCGTGAAAACATATATAAAGTTACGCCAGAGGACATCATGAGAGTCGCAAAAACCTATTTCATGAAAAGCAACCGCACCGTCGGCACCCTCGTTAAAAAAGAGGCAATAGCACCCGCCGGTGAAGGAACGGAGGGCAGCGAATAATGCAGAAACCAATTTTCACTGGACTTGTCTTCGCGACACTGGTCGCCTGTCTCATTGTGTCGGGTATGCCATCTGCATTTGCCAGACCCCACGAAGAACTTACCTTTGAACCGATCGAGTTTAAACCGCCTGTCCCAGAGAAGCGAACGCTCTCAAACGGGATGGTGCTTTACCTCATTGAGGACCATGAGTTGCCGCTTTTCAACATCAACGGGTTGATTAAAACCGGTGACATCTACGATCCGGCGGATAAGGTGGGTTTATCGTCGATATTCGCCTCCGTTATGCGAACCGGCGGCACGGTGTCGCGTGAACCAGATGCGCTAAATGAGGCGTTAGAATCTATGGCGGCTTCCGTTGAAGTCGGTATGTCCCGTGAATACGGGACGGTTAACCTCTCAACGCTCGCAGAAGACATTGAGAACGGACTGGAAATCTTTGCCGATGTGCTCAGAAATCCAGCGTTTCGCGAAGATAAATTGGAACTCCGCAAGCAGCAGTCGGTTGAGCGTATCCGCCGACGCAACGATAACCCGATCCAACTGGCGTGGCGTAACTTCTCGGCACTGCTTTACGGAACAAACCATCCCTTCGGGTGGTATACCGAAATTGAGGGTATAGAG
Source organism: Candidatus Poribacteria bacterium (assembly GCA_021295715.1). Lineage (NCBI taxonomy): Bacteria > Candidatus Poribacteria > Candidatus Poribacteria bacterium. Next base: position 12,943 of record JAGWBV010000037.1, read on the forward strand.
AGTATCACCGCTGATGATCTCAAAGCGTTTCATGCGAAGTATTATCATCCCAATAACATGCTGCTCGCGATTACCGGTGATTTTGATACGGAGACCTTGATTGCGCAACTGGAGAAGGTGTTTGAAGGCTGGGAATCCGCAGATATTGCGTTCCCTGATGTCCCAACCGTGGATCCCACGCCCGAAGCGTCCGTTAATTATATCTTCAAGGACCTCCCGCAGTCGGTGATGCTTATCGGACATTTCGGCATCAAACGCACTCCCGATTTCGCCGACTATTTCGCGCTCCGCGTCATGAACGACATTCTCGGTGAAGGCGGTTTCACCTCTCGTCTCATGAAGGAAGTGCGTGAGAAGGCAGGTCTCGCCTATATGGTGGGTAGCATCATGCAAACGACGTATTACACGAATCCAGGGGAATGGTTCGCCTATTCGCAGACGCGGACGGATAAGACGTCAGAAGCGATCTCGCTCATTATTGATGTCGTCAAAGGTCTCCGAGACACGCCTGTCCCGGAAGCAGAATTGCAGCGCACCAAAGATTCACTCATCAATTCGTTTGTCTTTGGGTTTGAAAGCAGTTCGCAAATCGCCTTCCAACAGATGATGCTGGCGTATCGCGGTTTTTCGCCCGACTTCCTTGAAACTTTTACGGACAACATCGCTCAGGTCACAGCGGCGGATGTGCAGGCGGTCGCACAAAAGTATCTTCATCCGGATGCACTTACGATTGTCACTGTCGGCAATAAAGCCAATTTTGACCGATCGCTTGATGAGTTCGGTGCGGTGAACGAGATTGAGATAGCTCAACCTGCACCACCACCTGCGGAACCGATGCCTGAAGCGAGTGAAGGAGACATGGCGAAAGCCAAAGAGGTCATCGCGGCGGCAGTCGATGCTTATGGTGGACTTGAGAAGTTGCAAGCCGTCAAAAACATTGTTGTGGAAGGACGCGCGACCGCCAATTCACCGATGGGTCCGATGAACTTGGATGTAAAGGGGTATCAAGTCTATCCGGACAAACTGCGGCAGGACATTAAAATGCCTCAGGGTGAAATGAGTTACGCCTTCGATGGGACTTCTGGGTTTGCAATGACCCCTATGGGACCACAACCTTTACCGCCTGAAATGACGGCTTCCATGAAGGATGGCATTTTCAGGGAACCGATTTGGTTGCTCGCGAGTCTTATGAAGGACGATAGCTCAATTCAGTACACTGGTACAGAAGAGGTCATGGGAAAACCCGCTGCGATTGTGCTGGTTCCACAGCCTTCAGGTGAAGTTCTCAAAATTTTCATCAGTGAAGAGACACACTACATCGTGAAAATGAGTTTCCGTGAGGCGGAGCAGGGCGTTGTCTTGAATAAAGAAACGCTCTTGGGGGATTATCGCGATGTGGATGGTGTTAAAGTGCCACATCATATTCAGCAAAATGTAGAGGGTGAACTTTTCAGCGAAACTCAAATCAACAGCGTCATGTTGAATGCCGAACTCGACGAATCGCTGTTTGAGGAGCCACAGTGAAAACGCTAAATTTACAGGTCCGCTACTTTCAAGATAGCACACCAGCAGATGTGCCGTGCCGTGAAACGGCTTTCATTCGGCGTGAGTTTGATATGCCGTTGCCTGTCGAAGAGACGGCTTTGGTCCTCGTCGATTTGTGGAACGTGCATTTCATTGAAAGCTGGATAGAACGTGCGGCACAGGTCACGAAAGAGTGTGTCGTGCCTGTGATAGATGCTGCGCGTGGAGCGGGTTTGACAATCGTTCATGCCCCGTCTCCGTCGGTAGCAGAACAGTATCCGCAACTCAAGCGGCACAAACCGCCTGAACCGTCTACGCCTTCAGCGTGGCCCCCCTCCGATTTTCGAAGTCGCGAGGGGGACTACGCCGTTTATCGGGGTCCCCGTAGTCAGCCCCCCAGTATCGATATCCATTGGAACAAACTCGCATCGCAGCTTGCTGTCTCCCCAGCGATTGACGTGAAACCGGAGGAGTTTGTCATCGCGACCGGACAGCAGTTGCATGAACTGATGGAGGATCGGCGTATCTTACATCTGCTCTTTGCGGGGTTTGCAACGAACTGGTGCGTACTGGGCAGGGATTACGGTATCCGTTCTATGGCACGATATGGCTATAACATCGTGCTGCTCCGCGATGCCACAACCGGTGTGGAGTTTCCCGATACCTACGATAATCTGTTCACGACTGAGATCGCCATTCGGGAGGTGGAACAGCAGTACGGATTCAGTGCATCGAACGCCGATTTCTTTGAGGCGGTTGATTCCCTCTTAGCATAGAGTGCGCTCTCTGTGTCATTTTTACTCCTGCAATTGAGGCGGTAGTTCAAATAGCGATGGAAAATTACAAAGATGTATTGGCAAAGCTTGCCAATCAAATGAACCATAAGAGAGCTGCTGAAAAATCTACTCCAGAAGAGAATAAACTCAAAAAGGAGTTTGGAAGGATTTTTCAGACGCCCACTGTTCACTCCGGCTGGCAGAGAGACTTGGAGATTCCGAGAGATATTGTCCGTAAGAAACTCATTGAGTTAAAGCGTGCAGATGCTGTTCTATTTCATAAAGAAACAAGCACGTTTATTCCTATCAAACCAATAAAAGGGAAAGATTGGTTAGCGATCACTGCTTACGAAGTAAGTGGCTTAGAAGAAACTCAACGTAAGACTGAAAAGGTAGGAGTACAACTTTTGACATTTTGATTTAAACGTGCACCGATTTACTGGTATAATGCGAAAACTACACCATAGGTGTCAATTTAGGGATTTTTGACAGCATTTTAGGAACTCAGATATAAACATGCCGCCCTTACAGGGCTTGATTTCTTTTCTAAAACGCTGCTATAAACATAACGTCCCTACAGGACTAAAGAGCCGTTTTGCGCCCCACACGGAATACGGTTAGAAATTCTATAGAGATTCATTGAATTGTTTGAAGAGTCGATCTCCGTCTTTAGGTGAAATAATTGTAGATTCCTCATTTTTTGAGAAAACAGATTCAAACTCTTCCTCTGCTAATAAAGTGTCAATTGCTTTACAGATAGTTTCTTCAGTAAGTTCTTGGACAATCATCATATCAGATGCCCAGAAGTACAAGCCGTTGGCACATTCTCCTGTCTTTTTGCAGCGTTTCATCAAAGTGTCAATATTTTGGAGGGTAAAAAAGACCGCAGAGAAACTCTCACCGTTCGGAAAGGTGACTTGAACGTCGACATTATCGTTGTTCGGATCCAGAGACGCAATTCCGCGATAGATCGTCAATTGGTAGTCATCGCGCTGAACAGTTGTGTAGGGTTTATCCATTTCTATTTACCTCCAAAATGTTGTAAAATCTCATTAATTACCTTCTGCTGGTTGTCTTTACCAGAAATCCCTAAAATTTCTGGCTGATCGCCTCTGATTCTCCAGTAGACTCGCGCACCACCATAACTGCGTGATTCGGTAATTCCTCTACCAATCGGTTTATTTCCTATCCCGGGATTCATATTCCCCTTTTTCAACTGGTCTGTAATTTTTTTAATTTCTGCTTGGAAGGATATTAGTGTTTTCCAGCCTTCCCGTAGAAGTAAAGGATTTTCGGAAATTCGATTGGTTAACATTCTAAAGAAGCGTGTTTAATCCTGTTCGTCGCCACTGTTATCCCCAAGTGTTAGATCTTCAGGAAATATTTATATTTTTATTTCTTAATCAGTGGCGAAACTTTCCAAGGGTGGGAGTTCTGGATAGTTTCCGCGGGCGTGTCGCCACGCGAGGATGCCCTCGACGACCATCCAAATCTGCAAGGCTTCAACGGCGATACCGAATCCGAAGAGCAAATATTTGCCAGTGAAAAGCCAACCTGTTTCAGGATTGAACATCTGGTGTAGCATCGCCCATGCTGGCATGATGAGCATGAGGATCATCGGAAGGAGTGCAAACCAGATCGGTTTGTTGCGACGTAGGAGATAGAAAACGATGACCATGAAGGCTAATCCGGCTAAGAGTTGGTTCGTCGCCCCGAAGAGGGGCCAGAGCGTCAAACCGCCACTACCGGGACCGCTCGGTCCTTGGAACAGCGCAACTGCCGCGGCGAGCACTAACGCAAACGCGGTCGCAATGTAACGGTTCATCAACGGTTTGAACTTAACCGTTTGTGCCAGCTCGTATATAACATACCGTTGGAGTCGCGTTGCTGTGTCTAACGTTGTCGCGGCGAAACTCGCAACGAGTACCGCCATAATCGCAATGCCCATTTTGAGCGGAATACCGAGAGAGGCGAGGAAATTCCCACCGCCGTCAACAAACGCACTTACCTTCGCTTTGAGTCCGTGGCTTGCCCAACCGCTGACGACTGTGGTCGTCCCATCAGGATTTGTTTCCGTCTTGATAGCATAACGCGCTTTCCAAGCATCGTGATTCGTAACAGGGGTTGCACTATCTGCTTTGACAATCGGTTGGAATGTGTAGTTTGCACCGGTACCTGTCCGGTTGAAAATCCCCATACCGATGCCAGCACAGCAGGCAAGAATAACGATAACGGCAAGTCCACCCTCAAGTAGCATTGCGCCGTATCCCACGTATTGCGCGTCGCCTTCGGAGGCAACCTGTTTACTGGAGGTTCCAGAACTCACCATACAGTGGAAACCGCTGACTGCCCCGCACGCAATCGTAATGAATAGGAAGGGCCAAATCGGTGGCGCATCGGGTGGGATGTCTGAGGCAATCGCAGGCGCAGATGCCGCCAAATCCGCTCTACCTGTCAAGCCTGCGACGGCAAGTCCAAGCACTAATAGGAGGAGCGCCAATACCAATTCATGGCTGTTAATGAAATCACGCGGTTGCAGAAGCGTCCAGACGGGCAACACTGAAGCGATAAAACAGTAGACGAAAAGCACCAGTGTCCAAATTACTACGACGTTTAGGTAAGTTTGTCCGAGCAAGGGGATACCGAACCATTGCGAGAGATCAATCGGTAGAAGGTACGCACCGACTGCCATCCCAATGTACATGATACCGAGCGCGACAATGGAAGGGATGAGAATATTGCCGCCTCTACGATAGATCCAGATACCGATAGCGACTGCGAGCGGAATTTCCACCCAAACGGACAGGACAGATTCAGGATAGTAGGAAAATATCAGGGCAATGACCAACCCGAAGATAGCAAGGACAATCGTCAGTCCCATAAAGAGAACGAAAAGGAAGAGAAATTTCGCGCGCGGACCGATCATCCGCCCCGCAACTTCGCCGACACTTTGTCCACGATTGCGGAGGGATACCACAAGCGCGCCGAAGTCATGCACAGCACCAATGAAGACAGAGCCGAGGACAACCCAAAGCAACGCCGGTAGCCATCCCCAGAAAACGGCGATGGCAGGTCCCACGATCGGACCTGTACCCGCGATACTCGTGAAATGGTGCCCAAAGATGACCTCTTTTTTCGTTGGAATGTAATCGACATCATCTCGCAGCTCCTGACTCGGCACCGTGGCTTCGGCGTCTAAGCCGAAAATCTTTCTCGCTAACCATTTACCATAGGTATGATAGGCGACGATGAAGCCGATGAAGCTCAAAACCGCAATAATCAGCGTGTTCATTTTTTAATTTTACCTTTTTATCGCAGTCAGCCGTCAGGTCGAATTTTCTGCGAAATCCTCTCAGCAGTCGGTAAAGAAGTTTCCGTCAGTTTCCGTCAGCAAGAAAAAAGGGCATTCTGTAACGCTTGCGTCTTTGCTAATTGCCGATAGCCGAAATCCATTTTCGAGGTGAGTTCGGAGTTTCACGCGCCTCCCCATAGACCCACAGGTAAAAGTTTGGCTTATCTAACTCCCATTAAGACCTCAAATGTGAGTTGGTCCAATTTCTCGTATCCGAGTCCTTTTTGTGCGAGGGTATCGGGTTCAAAATCTATCTTTCTCAGTTTTCCGACACTCTCGACGTTGTAACTCGCCATAAGTGCTTCGAGTTCAGGATCGCGTGCTTGTATTTCAGCGAGAATCCCCTGAATTTCCGCATCTTCATTGAAACGGCGTGCTTTCTCTTTGAGAATCAGATAACTCCGCATACATCCTGCGGCGAAGTCCCAGACCCCTTGTTCGTCTTCAGTCCGGTAGGCGTGTGCATCAAAGTGTCGATATCCATCCCAGTTCATATCTTCGAGGAATTTGACGAGGAAGAATGCGCCTTTGATGTTTTCAGAACCGAAGCGCAAGTCTTGGTCGAAACGACTCATCTTCTGGTCGTTGAGGTCAATGTGGAAGAGTTTACCTGCTTCGTGTGCCTGTGCGACGCCGTGGAGGAAACTCAAACCTGCCATCGTTTCGTGAGCAAATTCGGGATTCACACCGACCATTTCTGGGTGGTCCAGTGTCTCAATAAAATGGAGCATGTGTCCCGTTGTCGGTAGGTAGATGTCGCCGCGGGGTTCATTCGGTTTTGCTTCAAGTGCGAACCGGAGGTCGTAACCTTGGTCTTTGACGTAGTGCGTGAAGTAGTTCATCGCCTCACGATTCCACTTGACGGTATCGGGTCCATTTTTAGAGGCATCTACTTCTGCGCCTTCACGGCCGCCCCAAAATACATAAATGGTCGCTCCGAGTTCAACACCGAGATCAATGGCATTCAAAGTTTTCTGGATTGCGAAGGCTCGCACCTTCGGATCGTTAGCGGTAAACGCGCCATCTTTAAAGACTGGATGGTAGAAGAGATTTGTTGTTGCCATCGGCACTTTCATACCATGATCGGTGAGTGCCTTCTTGAATTCGCTAACGATTTTATCGCGTTCGACGGCTGAAGCCTCAAAGGGTACCAAATCATTATCGTGTAAGTTAACGCCGTATGCGCCGAGTTCGCTTAATTTTTGGACTGTGTATGTGGGTTTCAAAGGGGGCCTGACAACGTCACCAAATGGATCGCGCCCGGGATTACCGACCGTCCATAATCCAAAGGTAAACTTATGTTCAGGCTTAGGCTGATACTGTTCTGACATGCATGTACTCCTATTACGTGTAATTTTCGCGAAGCTTATGAGCCAACGTTTAGATTATACCATATTTGGCATATTTGTTGCAAATTCTTACTATTGTGTGCTTCTATTAGCGCGTCCATGTTGGAGAAGCCCTACGAGATGCATCAGGTCTTGATAGAATAGAAACACCTTCTTAAGGAGGTATTTCTGCAGTTATAGTAAAGTTAAGAATTAATGAGACACTCCAAAGAGGCGAGGTTGCAAACCTCGCCAGCGGGGGTGGGGTGCTTGTTTATTGAAAACTGTCTACATATTTTTAGGTTTTACTATAAATACTGAAATTGAGGGTTTTCGTGTAAGCGGTGTGTTATGCGTCAAGGTGTGTGGAAATCTGTTTCAGGACCTTTTCATAGTCTGCTTCCAATTCAAGTGGCGCGTTTAGATAGCGAGGTGGTGGTTCCCCAGGTATGATGTCGTGATACGCCACCTTGAAATCCGGGAATTTGAGTCCACTGGCTGTAGAGATAACGATAACCGTGTCATCTGGACGGATCTGTTTACGTTCGACCATTTTTATGAGTACCGCGAGTGCTACACCGGTGTGCGGACAATTGAACAACCCGGTTCGATCTGCTCTCGCAGCAGCATCCGCCAATTCCGCTTCTGTGGCTTGATCGACAATACCATCGAACCGTTTAAGGACACGGATTGCGCGATGGATTGAGACGGGATTTCCGATTTGAATCGCTGTGGCTTGTGTGGGTTGCGCTGTAATGGCACTGAACTCCGTGAATCCTGTTCGGTAACTTCGATAAAGTGGGTTTGCGCGCTCTGCTTGGGCACAGGCGATACGCGGCAGTTTGTCAATCATACCGAGTTCCCACATCATTAAAAAGCCGAGTCCAAGTGCGGAAACATTGCCGAGGTTACCCCCTGGAATAATTATCCAATCCGGCACTTCCCAATTGAACTGCTGGACGATCTCGATGCTAATCGTTTTCTGCCCTTCGATTCGGAGGGAATTAATGGAATTGGCGAGATAGAAATCTTTCCGTGCAGAGAGTTTTTGGACGATTTCCATACACCCATCAAAGTCTGTTTCAAGCGAAAGCGTCAACGCACCGTTGGCGATAGGTTGAATGAGTTGTTCACGCGTAACCTTCGCTTTCGGTAACAGGATTACCGCGGGAATGCCTGCGGCAGAGGCATACGCTGCCAAAGCGGCGGAGGTATCGCCAGTTGATGCACACATGACAGCGCGAAGGTCCCCCGACTCAGCCATGATCTGTTTCACCATTGAGACCAGAACGGTCATCCCGAGGTCTTTAAACGAACCCGTATGACTGTTACCACACTGTTTGATCCACAGGTCTTTCAAACCGAGTTGCTCGCCGAACCGTTCTGCCCAGAATAGATTGGTACCCCCCTCATACATAGAGATGATGTTATTATCATCAATGTTCGGGCATACGAGTTCCTTTTTCCCCCAGACACCACTGCCGTAGGGATATTGCGTGCGCCTGTAGCGCTGTTCAAAGAGGGATTTCCATTCAGCAGCACTCCGATTCCTCAACAAGTCGGTGTCGTGCCGGACCTCTAACAGCCCATCGCAGTTTTTGCACCGATAGATAACTTCTGTCAGCGGATAGGTCTCGTCGCATCCTGTGCTGCACTGGAACCATGCATCGTAGTTCATTGCTCGGCGTTCTCCTCCATAACGACTGGCAGGGCGTTTTGGGCAGGCTCGTTTCCGTTTGATGTGTTAAGGAGTTCGTCTATTTCTTCAAGTGAGGGCAACTCAGAGGCATCTTTCAAGCCAAATTGTTGGAGGAACTCATCTGTGGTTGAAAAAAGCAAGGAGCGTCCATCTTTTCTACCAGCGATACAAACCAATCCTTTCTCTATGAGTGAGTTTAGTACACTGTCACTGTTGACACCGCGCAGTGTCGCGACATCTGTCCGCGTAACAGGTTGCTTGTAAGCAACAATTGCGAGTGTTTCAAGCGCTGACGGGGATAGTTTGACGCGAACCTGACGCGTATAAAACTTCTGAATCCACTCTGAGTATTCTGGCGACGTGCAGATTTGGTAGCCATTCGCTATTTCAACGAGGCGAAAACTCCGTCTCATTTCTTGATAGTCTTGGCACAGTTCGTCGAGTTCCGTCCGGATGGCGCGTTTGTCTAACTCCGGCAGCACCGCTTGAAACTGTTCCACCGAAATTGGTTCGCTCGCGGCGAACAGGACCGCTTCCAAAATTAATTTGGGTTTTTGCGCGGGTATCGCGTCGAGTTCCTCTATCGAATCGGCAACGGTAAGATATTCAGAATCCATAAACCAAATTCCTAATTGTTTCGTTCTTCTGAACGAGTGTTTTCAACGTTTGAAGGCGGCAGAATCTCTTGATCAGCCCCCTCGTGCTCCTGTTTAACGATATAAATACTTTCAAAATGCCCAGTTTGCACAGTGACAATTTTTCCTATCCGAATGAGTTCTAAAATAGCGAGAAATGTCACAATGCGATCTGTCTTGGTCGAGGACAAAGGGAACAGGTCATCGAAGAGTAATTGGTCTTCACTTTCCAACTGTCTGTCAATAAAAGCGATTTTATCTTCAACGGTTATTGTTTCCTCTTCAAACGTCTCATAAGTTTCTTCGGTCTCTATTTCTGCAGCGCGATCGTTCAACCCCTTAAAAGCGGTCAGGAGATCAAACAGTGTTGCCCTGATCTCAAATTCACGCGTCCCCTCTAAATCTTCGTGTATTTTAGGATTTCTGCTATAGATTAATGTCTGACGTTCGGCATAAACATCTAAAACTCGGGCAGCCTCTTTGAACTGTTTGTACTCCAAGAGCTGCTTAACGAGTTGCTCTTGATCGCCGATCATATATTCAGTATCTGGTGTGAGTTGTGGGAGGATACTTTGCGATTTAATGTGCAGAAGTGTTGCCGCCATCACCAAAAATTCGGAGGCCACATCTAAATCTAACTGCTCCATTAGATTCACATATTCCAGGTACCGATCGGTGATGTGCGCAATCTGAATATCGTAAATATCCATCTCCTCTTTCTGGATCAGATGCAGGAGCAGATCGAGCGGTCCCTCGAAACCTTCTAACTTCAGGGAGTATATTGGGGCTGTAGAGGCGGGCGTTGGCGTTGTTTCAGTCATTAATTTTAATTTTACCTTATCGTATCCCTACGATCTTCGCAATCAGATTTAGGGTTTCAAAACTGACATTGCTCAAGAATCCGAACACATAGTTCGGTATACCGAAGATACCGGGTAGAAAAATGAGGCACATCAGAATCGGCATTCCATACGGACTCAGTTTCTCGAATTGGTGCGCTGTCCGTGCGGGTAGCAAGCCTCTCACAACGCTGAAACCGTCTAACGGAAAAAGCGGGAGCATGTTAAACGCCGCGAGAAAAACACTAATCAACGCTGTCCGAATTAATTGCCTGTTAATCTCAGCATGAAGTGGAGACCCAGCCGGATCGAAAGAGGTCAATTCAAGTAAGAGTCGAATCACTGCCAAAATCACAAAAGTGAGGACGATATTCATGAAAGGACCGGCAGCGGCGATAAGCATCAAGTCCCTTCTCGGATTTTTCAGGTTGAACGGGTTGACGGGTACCGGTTTTGCCCAACCGAAGAAACCGCCTCCAAAAAGCGTTCCGAGCAGTGGAAGTATTAATGTCCCGATAATATCAATGTGTACGCCCGGATTCAACGACATCCGTCCAAGCTCGCGAGATGTTGGATCCCCCAACATGTCCGCTGATTTGGCGTGTCCCCATTCATGGAAAGTTAACAGAATGATGAACTGTGTAACTACAAGGATTGCTTCATAAGGGTCGAAATTAGGCATCGTTCATTTGTACCGCTTGCAGCCACATTTTGCTATACAAAGGTCCGCAATCGGGAATATGCCTCCTCTTTTTTGGTAATTTCTCCATCCAATTGTGCCGCGAACAACGTCCAAAGTCGGGTTTCAAAAGCCTTGCTCGGTTTTTCGCCAAGCATTATCAAGTCTTTTCCTGTGATAAACGGTTCTATCTTCCGCAGAACAAAAAGGTAGTCTTTTATTTTTTCGCGTTTCCACTTCGGCAAGGTCGTATCCACATAACCGAGTGCGAATGCCTCAATCGGATAAGATTTTAGCAATTGATATATCTCACTCGGTTTCACTGTCTCCTGCACCGTCGCAAGTGTTTGTTCCAACTGTTTGTAAGCGGTGAGCGGTGTTTCTACCCGATAAAGATTTCCATCACCACAGACGTAAGTTGCCGTGTTCTTTGGGTCAACAATCCTCCATTTCCCGCTTTGTTGGTCAACGGAGGCAGCATCCGACAATGAGATTCCGAGTTTCGCAAAAGTATCGTGTGTCACCTTTTCAAGCGAAACCTGTTGTTGCGATGCTTGCACCCGGCTGATGAGCCGTTGAAGTTGATGTTCCAATACCAACCTGAAACTGAGTGCTTCAATCTGATATATCGGCGTGCCGATTCCGAAAAATGCCATCCAACGCACCAGTTCAGGCTGAAATTCTTCGTCTTTAAGATGCGTTGATATCCAGGCTGTCGCTTGCGCTGCTTTCTTAAAATCACATGCAAACGTCGTCGATATATTCCACCCTTGAGAGATAGTTTCCCATACATCGAGTCGCGTAAGGTGTGCTACAATCTCCGATGCGTTCTTTTCAATAAGTATTCTATCAATCTCATTGCGTATCCGTTCACCGCTGAGTTGTGCTAAGACTGGGAGTGCTTCCCGCATCAGAACCGTGTCGGTTTCAGGAATAGAAAACCCGTAGCGTCCGGCATACCGAAAAGCGCGAAAAATACGCGTCGGATCATCCGTGAAACTATGCTTATGCAGGACCCGAATTGTCTCGGTTTTAAGGTCTTCCAAACCACCGGTTTTATCGACGATCTCACCAAAAGCGCTTGTATCTAAGCACATTGCCAAGGCGTTAATCGAAAAGTCGCGTCTTCGCAGATCGTCCGTGATGGTTCCTCGTGATACTGTAGGTAACGTCCCGGCACCTTGATAAGTTTCACGACGGGCGGTAACAAAATCCACTTTAGGAAGGTTAGCATCGGCAGGCGTGACGGTTGCAGTGCCAAATTGTGGGTGTGTTTCCAGTGTTCCGTTCCAGCGTTGACACATCGCGTTCGCGACGCGGGTTGCATCTTCTTCCACAACGATGTCAATATCGAGGCTCGGTCGTTTGAGAAGGAGGTCCCGGACGAAGCCACCGACAAGGTAAGTTCCTTTTCCACCTACCTCACCAATTTCGTGTAACAGATCCAAGATCGGTTCAGGAATGCTGGGTATCATTTTTCTTCGAAAGGAGTAAACCTGTGTCTATAGGGTTCCTATACGAAGGCAAAGACGCGCGTCGGTGCCCCAGAACTGCGCGCCAACTTTAGCGGGGCAATTACCACATAGAAATGCGTCGGCAATTGGCTCAAATTGCACAAATCCTCAACATGCGGGATACCCGCACCGAGAAAAACGAGATGTGCTGGTGGTAAACCGTCGTGCAAGGGTGGATGCCCTGCCACAGAATCAATACTGCACGCGTCTGTCCCGATGACCTTTATGCCTTTTTCGACGAGGAATTCGGCAGCGTCTTCACTAAAGCCGATCCACTCTCGGTTGAAGTTGTCCTGATAGACGAATCTGTCCATACCTGTCCGCATAAAGACGATGCTGCCTTCTGGAATATCGCCATTTTCGGCTATCCATGCCTTAACATCCTCTGCGGTCACAGCGTCATTTGGTTTCTTAATCGCGGAGAAGTCCATCAACACGGCGTGTCCGGTCAATTTCTCTTTTGGGATTTCGGCGATCGTTGCGCCACCCGGGTACATTAAGCAGGGGGCATCCATGTGCGTAGAGTAGTGTCCGGACGTATCAATACGGCTTTCAAAATAGCCATCTTTTTCCAGTGTCGCTTGGTCATAAATTTTGGCAGGATCAATCGGCAGCTCACATGGACTCTTTTCATCGACCACATAAGACAGATCCAGCACGTTTTGAAAGTCAAGGTGCATTCTGTATTTCTCGCTCTCTTTCTTTATCTGTTATGAATATAGTATAGCACAGATCCACGAAACAATTCAAGCAAATCAGTCAAGAACTACAGGGTCATCGAGTTTTAAGAAATTATCGGATTTTAGGCTTTCTTTCGGCGATCCGGTGTCCCTTCCCAGTAACGGGCGGGAACCCTGGTTCGGAATGCAGATCGCATGAATCAGAATCAACGGTATGAAGTGCTTATGCACTTCCCCGGGTATGAAGGTTCTCCGTGTGGCCTACTGGGCTGCGGGATCAAAAACGGAAACTGAATGGTTCTGTCAAGGACTATTGAAATAATCCAATACGGTGTTATGCAGAACTCCATTTGTTGCTATGAGAGACACGGTATCTTTCGTAATGGCTTGTCCTTGTATATCTGTTATTTTCCCACCCGCTTCCCTCACAATAACAGTGATGGCGGCGATGTCCCAAATACTGATCGCCGCTTCAACGACAGCATCCGCTCTCGCAGATGCCACGAGATGATACATGTAGAAATCGCCGAACCCTCTGGTGCGTGCGGCGTCGTTGATGAGATCGTAAATCCCGGGAAAAGTGCCTTTTTCTACAAACCACTTCAGTCCACCGTGGCATACCATTGCGTCTTTGGGTTGCGTTACACTGGAAACGGTTATCGGTTCGCCGTTCAAGAAAGCACCCTTCCCTGCTTCGGCGTAGAGCAGTTCATTCAAAAGTGGTGCGTTGGAAACGCCGAGGATGAGTTCTTCGCCTTTCATCAAGGCAATCTGTGTGCCGAAGATCGGAATTTTTCGGATGTAATTCTTTGTGGCATCAATCGGATCAATGATCCAAACATAAGGGGAATCTCCTTCTTCAATGCCATATTCCTCGCCTAAGAACCCGTGGTCGGGGAACGCCTGTTTGATGGTCTCACGGATGACTTTTTCCGCCCCTCTATCGGCGAGCGTGACGGGCGTTTCGTCGGCTTTCATTTCCACCTTCATGGCATCGCCGGCATAGTAAGCGGTGATGATTTCTTCAGCGTTTTTCGCCGCTTCCAACGCGACGGTTAAAAATTGACTCATTTAATTATTCCTTGCGGTTCGGTCAGGTAAATTTGATAACTAAAGTGCCTTTACGTAGATCTAAGGGAAACACCCAAGCAAAAACCCCTCCGCTCCGCTTACGGGCTACGCCTTTAGATTTAACGAACACCTCTTTGTCGACTGCTGATTACTGACGGCTGACTGTCAGCTGCCACATTCTAACGGAGTGAAATTGCGGGACAATAAATTCGCTTCCATTCGCGGTGCCACCACACGCCTTCCGAGCGTTTCGTTGCGAGATCCGTAAAGCGATACTCGTAGAGGGTTGCACGGACATACTGTGGCGGCGCGTTTGGGAACGGGTTTTCTGCCAACAATTGTAGCACTTCAGGCTTGCCTTGTAGCAGTGCTCCCATGAAATTGAGGAACCACGGTGTCCTTTGATAACTGCCTTGTAAGGCAGCAAACCACATCTGCCAATCGAGGCGTGGTTGATGCGGCGCAACCCATTTTGGCGCAACATCCAAGTTTCCGGGTTTCCACCGAAATTGGTAAGTTTCCCATGCGATCCGATCATTGCTACCTTCAACGATAATTTCCGGGCGCGATTCCGTCATATCCGCGAAGAGTCCGTAGGTGTTCACACTCCGAAACGGCGCGATCCAAGCAACATCTGGAAACCTTATCTCTCTGAAGAGTTGTCCACCGAACCGGATGCCGCTCAGCAGTAAGAGAAGCGTTGCCACGGTCGCTATGCCGATACGTCTATTATATCGGTGGAGAGGTCGTTCGATGAAGCGAATCGTAGGCATTAATCGTTTCGGGAGCAGACCTTTCCACGTCACATCGTCAATCAATAGGAGGCATAGCGCAATTGTCAATAGGTTGAAAAAACAGTAGTTCCCCGTTAAGATGATGAGGGCTTGCAGACCGACGAATCCAATACATCCGGCATTCCTTAAACGTCGCGGTGCAAATATCAGGAACGGGATGCCCAGTTCAGCCGCGAACATGCCGATGACCGAGACTTTCTGGAACCATTCCGGTAACTGATGCACATACCATCCTAACGATGTCGGCAACGGTTGTGTTTCATAATGGAAATTGAGAGCCGTCAGGTTCCGCCACACCTCGTCACTGGCGAGTTTAACGAACCCGGAGGCAAACATCAGGCGGAACAGAAGCCAACGGAAAAGCCATAAAAACGCCGCTGAGGGCTGAGACGCTCGTGTGAACCTTTCCCGTAGTTGCAATGGCGCGAAGAAGATTGCCAGAAAGCCTGCCTCTAAGAGCAAGACATCCCATTGGAAACTCAAAAAAACTTGTCCGACTGCTACAAGCGACAGATAAAACGTCCACAAACCGACTAAGGCGAATGTGGGGACAAACCCCGCGATTAAGACCAAGGACAGCATCACACCACCCGCGCACAAGAAATTGAGGCAGGCATCCGAGGCGTTCAACCAGAAAAGCGTCGGAACGAGGAAGTAGCCTTCTGTCCCAATTTGCTGACGGACAGCCTCCACATACTGATCTGCTGGCAAAATCCCATTGCTCCCAACGAGTCCGTGAATCTGGATCCACAAGGACACAAAAGCGATGAGGTAGATACAACCGAGTCCACGCAGGAACAGCCACCTCGAAAAACAGAACGCTGTTCTCTCTGTGTGTGTTCCCCATAACCATCGCGTCATCGCGGAGAAAAACGGACGATGGTGTGCAATGAAACGGTAGACTCCTTCGGACACGCTCGCGAACCCCGGCAAACGGTAGTAACACCAGAGAAACAGACCGTTGTTCAAAGCGCGTAAGACAGCCTCTGCCCCGCTTAAAACCGTCCCATTCTGAAGTATTAACTGGACTGAGCTCTCAAACGCTGAAAGGGGTATCTCTGGGAATTGTGTTGCTACCTCTTGGTAAGGTGCATAGTCAACGCGGTCACCGGTGACGTGCTGCCACTGGGCAATCCAATATCGGCAAAAGTCGCAGGCGTTATCGTAAACAAGGAGGGGTTTGCTGCTTTGTGATTGCATCAAAATTCCCGACGAGTTTTGCTCAATCCATTGGACATTAACATTGGGAGAAGATTAACACCATGCCTGATGAATTTTGGAGATAGCTTCCACAATCTGATCCATATCGGTTTCTGAACTGAGGAAGAGATTTTGGAAAAGCCACACGCTCTGCTCACAGACGGATGCTGCGTTTGGGCACGGCAACGATCGGATGAGGTGCGGGTATTTCTTCGCGACGTGTGCCATTCCGGGTTCTTCCGAAAGCGGGGAACGGTACCCGATAGAACACGGAATGCCTTCGGCGGACAGTGCGTCCACAAATTCCTGTCGCGATTTACCGCCAAATCCTTGGGGGTCATACTTCAAGCAGTAGAGATGATACCCGTGTTTGGTAACCCACGGGGCAAGTTTCGGCGGTGTGATACCGTCAATCGCTCTCAAAGCGTTAGAGAGATAGGTTGCGTTTCGATTGCGGAGATCGGTTTGTGTCGCTAACAGTTCCAATCGGACGAGTAATATTGCAGCGAGATACTCTGAGGGACGGTAGTTCCATCCGAGTCGCGGATACTCCCATCGCGCTCCACCGGGCGCGCGTCCGACATTCATGAAGGCACAGACCCGATCGTGAATATCTTTGTCGTTTGTGGTAACCATACCCCCTTCACCGGAAGTCAGATTCTTTGAGGCTTGGAAACTAAACGCGCCGACATCGCTGAGTGCCCCGACCTTTTTCGTCTGATATTCCGCCCCGTGTGCCTGTGCACAGTCCTCAATAATTGCGAGGTTATGGCATCGGGCAATCTCTCGTAAAGCCCCCATATCTGCCGGGTGTCCACCGAGATGAACGGGCAGAATCGCCCGCGTTTCTGGACCGATAGCCGCCTCCACTGCTTTCGGATCGATCGTGAAGGTGTCCGGTGAGATGTCCACAAATACAACGGTGCATCGGCGTTCCAACACGGCGCTTGCGGTTGCGACGAAAGTATAGTTCGGGACGATAACCTCGCCACCATCGCTAAATCCATCAAGATCCAGCGCGGCAGCTAAAGCGGCACTGATGGAATCGGTCCCGTGTGGCATAAAGAGGGCGTAATTGGTTCCAGAATACTGTGCATATTGCGCACCAAAACGTTCAATCATCGTGCCACCGGAGCCTTCATCCGCACTCAGGTACACTTCACGGAGCAGCGGCTCAACTTTTGACTCCCACTCTTCAGTCGTGGTCAGTGGCCATGAGGACCACGGCTGGCTTTCTATATTTCGGACAGGCGTGCCGCCTGAAATCGCTAATGGGTTAGACATGTTTTTAATTTTCCTTGCGGTCAAATAACGTGCGTTAGAACTCTTGCGTGCCTTTCTTAAGTCCGCCTGCGCCGTTGTTGCAGGCTACCGGCTCCGTATTTTATTTTTTGATTTGGCATCGGGATTGAGGATTTGCGCGGTTTTTCTCTTTCGACGCTTGCACCACTGATGAGGTGTCACGGATTGTCGTAGGGAGACGCTTCAGAGTTTCCCACTAAATGGTAGAGATACCGCATGTGGATGTCCGCTATCTGTTTTAGCGAATGGGCTTTCCATCTTCATCTACATATACAACTTCCCAGCCCTTTGGGACCACCCCAGTATTCAAAAGGTTTAATCTTTGTCTTTCGGAAAGTTCCGATCCTTCAACTGAGAAAATCTCTCCAGTCTCCGAACTCGCCACAGAACGTGTTGTGTGCCAGATATTCGCGGTTGATTCCGTTTTTTGGACGTAGATTCTTCCTGGCACTTGGGGCAGGGCGTTTTCACCTACCACAATCCACTTGTCTATTTCAGGCGTGACTCGGTCCACTTCCGTGAGTACCTCAACAGTCTGATGCATAGTGTATTGCTCCATTCTTGCCTTGGAATCTAACTTCAAGTAACATCCAACAAAGACAACTCCGAGGATGAGCAAAAGTAGAAAAATTCGCACAGTATATCTCACGGTTTCCTCTCCTTCCGTATAGCGTTTGTCGATTTTCTACAGAATATACACAATTCTCGAAAAAATTACAAGAAAAAAATAGTATATTTGACAATCGGGTGATGGATGTATACAATTAATGAAAATCAAACTTTTAATATTGACTGAAAAGGAGTCAAAAATTGAGAAATTTTCTGCTAATACTACTGATTATAGGGTTCGCCGCAATCTGCCTTACGGGTTGTGAGCGACCTATGACAAAACCGATGATGGATGCCGTCACACCGACTGATATGCCGACAATGGATGACCCAGAGACGTTTGCAATGACCTTGGTTCAAGGTGCAGTCGATCTTTACAAAACAGAGGGTCGCGAGGCAATAATAGCCTACCACAACAGTCCTGCGAGTATTAATGGACAGTGGTATGTGTTTATTACAGATGAGAACAATATCTATCTCGCGCATCCGGTGAAACCTGAATTCGTCGGTAGAGATATAACCCAGATTCCTGGAATTGATGGCACACTTATCGGTGTTGAGATTGCCATGGCGACGAGCGATGGACGCTGGACCGAGTATCTGTGGCCCAATCCTGAAACTAACAAATTAGAACAGAAACGCACGTGGTCCATCCGACACGATGGCTATCTCTTTGCCGCTGGATATTATGAACCGTGGGGTCCGGATCCCGCAACGCTTCCAGCGGTCTCGAAAGAGGATCCAGCGGCATTTACGTATGCTATCATATTGGCGGCAATTGCGCGCTATGAATTTGAAGGACTCGAAGCGACAGCAACTTATTACAACGATCCAGCCAATATTGATGGACAGTGGTATGTGTTCATCACTGGTGAACATGATACGTTTGTCGCGCATGCGCCAAGACCAGACTTCGTAGGGACTGACCTTAAGGATGTTATAGGTCCTGATGGATCACCGGTTGGTGTAAATATTGCAAAAGCGACTGGCATCGGTCTCTGGATTGAGCACCTGTGGCCCAACCCTGAAAGTGGCGAGGTAGAGTCGAAACGCACATGGGCAATACGACACGACGGCTACATCTTCGGGTCTGGGTACTACGAACCCGCATCCGAAGAAACTACGCCATAGGTGTCAATTTAGGGGTTTCGGGGTCCCGTAGGTTGGATAGAGCGGAACAGAAAACAGAGAGGTGAGTGTTGCAAATACCTCTGAAATCCGACCTGTCGGCATACCCACTCAAGAACGCAGCGAAACCCAACTTCATACTGACAGTGGTGCGGATATCTCACAAGGAAAGTGTTGGGTTTCACTCGGTATTTTATCAATGCCAGGTCTCTGGAAATAACTTTGTTTTTCTTTGATATTCACGTTTTTGGTCGCATCCGTTCTACCCAACCTACGATGATGTTTTCACTTCACCAGAGACGAATTAAATGAAACTTAGGAGTAATCTCCGAATCACGACGAGACGAAGCACATTGATAATGTTTTTGCATGGATGTTTCCGCAGGAATCGAAGTTTCCTCCTACAATTCGATAATGTATCAATAATGTAATGTTAACGGTAATCCGTTCATCTATTCTCTCAGATTAGCGGTTCGTCACTAATTGACGGATTGCATCTACCGCTGTTTCTGTATCTCGGAGCAGTTTGTTCGATCCCTTGGAAGCGAGCGTATTGGCGATGTGGGTTTCTAAGCCGTCGAGTCTGCATCGGGTCACAATGGAATGTTCTTCCATATACCGATAGACCTGATATCGCTTCGGGAGTCTCGCTTTTTCTTCTGACAGCATGAGAACGACAACGCTGCGTCCGCTGCTTGCTGCCTCACACACCATTGAAAAACTATCCGCAGTGACAATAAGCAGGTCGCTTAAGGCGAGGATGGCTTGGTAAGGGTCTTCAAATTCTGAAAACGTATCAGGTGAAATAAAAAATGGGCACCAGTCGGCGTGTTTCAGGGTTGATACCAAATGTTCGGTTACATCGGGTGGTGTTCGGCGGGAGGTCGTCACCAATACCTGCGCGTTCATCTTTTCAGCGGTTACCTCGCAAATCTCGCTGAGCCATTCCGCATCGTCTATCGTGATGGTTTCATGGCGATCTGTCCCACCGAGCAGAATACCAATACGCGGACAGTCCGATAGGTTCAGTTCACCCTCCAATTGTTTCCGTTTGGCATCGAGTAGGTTTGGCGAAATAGGGTTTGGCACGCCGATGGTTCGGCAAATATTGTCTTTGTTCGATGCATCGTGCCAAGAGATCATTGGAAGGATTGCGAGGTCAAAATATTGGGTGCCGACGGGTGACGGTCTACGACACGTAACCGTCATAGCACGAAAGATTCTGCCGAGGAGTAGATTCACCGCCGCGACAGATGAGCCTGTTGAGAGGATAATATCAGCGGTTTGGTGTTCGAGCAGCGCGTTGTAAGACTCAGGGGTAAGACTCCACCGCAGGAGTGTGTGGAGGACGGATATGGGAAGTGGCACCCCTCCGAACATACACATAAAAACGCGAAGGAGGTTATCACGCCATTTGCGACGAAATTGTATCTCAAGCCATGCCGTTTGGCATTCAGGCATTTTTTCGACGATGCCTAAGGATTGCTTGTAATGCCCCGGTTTCTTGTCGCTTAGGATAACAACTTTCATTTTTTAATTTCGGTAAAAACCATCAAAGCACAAACTCCGTCATTTCTCCGCAAGGTATCATTATAGTAAAGCCCGTAATTACTTATACACTTAAAGATGGGCGAGGATACAATCCTCGCCAGCGGCGGTGGGGTGTTTGTTCCCTGACGAGCTGTAAACATATTTTTCGATTTTACTAAAATAAGGAATATTCGATCAGTTCTGTTACGTCGTCTGCGTTTTCGACTTTAACAATACCTACATGCGGGGCAAACCATAGCGTCTGATCCGCTTGAATCGTCTCCTCTCGGTTTGGTATTCTATCCGATACGTTTCCTCAAAGTTTCCAGCAGGCGTTTCCAGTGGACTTGCAGCAGCCACTTTCGCTTTGACACTTATATGTGCTTCAAAGGGTATTTGGAGCAGTAGGAGATTTTGCAAAACGATGTTTCCGCTGACCTTTACATTAAGTGCGTCCCACTGGAAATTGGGAACCAATGGTATCTGGAAAAACACAAGTTCGGGATGCGCGAACGGCTCTACTGCAACAGTCAGTTCCAACCCAGCGAATTCATCCTGCGCGGCTTTCGGAAGTTCGGCTTGAAGGTAGTCGGTTATTTTTTCACTGACTGTGAAAAGGACCTCGTTTGGTGTAACCCGATAATATGTAGAATACAGGAAATCGAGTTCGACTTCGGCAAGTGGGGGTGTATCCTTGAAGATCCGATAGTCTTTCCCCTCAATATTCGCCTCGTCACTAATTTCCCGTGTCCATTGGGATCCATCAGAATTTCTGTAAATCCATCGGCTTCCAATAGCATCGGGAAAATAGGTTGGCATCTGTTCCATCGGGGCAGGTGTTTCATCTGAACCGCATCCGAACAGAATAAAAAAAGCACACAGAATCAGAAAAGTCGGTCGCATTTTATTCCTTCAACGCCTCAGCTACCAGTTTTCCTAATTTTCTGCCTCTCGCTTGCTTAGAGATCAATATGCCGTCTTTATCAATGAGCCACGGTGCCGGTATTCCGCGAATACCATACTGTTTTGAGATCGGGCTTTGCCATCCTTTCCCGCTGAAAACCTGTTGCCAAGCGATGTCGTTCTTTTCCAGATAATCTCGTAATCTCTTTTCACTGGTGTCAAGGCTAATCCCGATAATGTCAAATCCTTCGTCCTTATACTTATTGTAAACCCGCTTGACGTTCGGCATCTCCGCAATACAGGGACCACACCACACTGCCCAGAAGTCGAGCAGAACGACCCTTCCACGATAGTCTTGCAGTGAAATCGGGTTCCCGTCGAGGTCTGTCGCGGTGAAGTCAGGCACAGGTTTCCCGACCATCGCTATCACGGGTTTCGCCTTTTGTTGGTGTTCCTTTGCCTTGTCGGTATCTCCTGATTTCTGAAAAATTTCAGCGAGTTTCTCGAGAATGCTGCGATCTTTGGGATTCTTCTCCTCACGTTCCTTAAAAAGTTGAAGGACATCTTCATCTCGATCCATCATTTCAAGCATGTCAACGAGGGCAAAAAAATCGCGATCGTAGTCGGGATCCATGACCGATTTGAATTGGGTAATAAGGGCATCGACATCTCCGTCTCTACCGATTTTGATATAGAGACGCGCAAGCGCAGGATAGACATAACACGATAAACTTGCATTGTCTGGTTGCTTCTGAAGTCCTGCTTCCAAAGCGGTAACGGCTTCCGCTTCGGTCTCATATAATTGTTCGGGTTGAAGTTCCCAGAAACTGTTGGATTTAGAGACCTTATAGGAGAAATTCAGGTTTAAGCAGTCGAAATCCTGATTTGGATGGTGCCGACACCGCACAAGCGGCACAACATCTCCATAGATGAGTCGTCTGTCAGTGATTCGGTCGCCGCGGTATTCAGGATGAAACTGGTAGCCGTAACTCACAGGCATATTCGGGTCGATGTTCCGAGACATAACAGCCTTGCCATTCATTTTATCTGAAGGACATATCAGGATGTCTGGATCTGGTAAGTATTTGGGATGGTGGAGATCCGAGAGCCACTTCGGATAATCACCTGTCTCTTTTTCATAGATTTGAATTGACTTCCCTATCGCAATTAAATTTTGCGTGCAAATTTCGATGTTTTTT
>JAGWBV010000037.1:35790-39222 GCA_021295715.1 Candidatus Poribacteria bacterium
TTCTTGATTTTGGATCCATGTGCCGTATATCGTAGTAAGGAATATTGTCGATTCTCTATCGAACCCCGTACAAACTCTTAAGAAATAGTATAACACACGACTATGGAAAATCTACTATTTTTCCACACGACCAACCAAGATAGGTGCGCTTTCCAACTGCCCCGAGTAGAATTGTAGGTTGGGTAGAACGGATGCCACCAAAAACGTAAATATCAGAGAAAAACAAAGTTATTTCCAGAGACACCGCATTGACCAAATACCGAGTGAAACCCAACATTCTCCTTGTGAAGTGCCCACACCTCTGGCGGTATGAAGTTGGGTTTCGCTGCGGTGTTGCGTGGATATGCCGACAGGTCGGATTTCAGGCGTATTTGGCACCCCCGCGTCTTCTTTTTCCGTTCCGCTCTACCCAACCTACGACTCATAGTAAACTATTCCGCATGTAGGAGGGATCTCCGAATCCCGACGTGTTCCTTGACAAATAGATTGAATGTGTTATGCTATTAACACCTTCAATCTAAGGAGATTTTTATGCAAACTGTGACAAAAATGGCTTGGAATCCAGATACAAATCAAGATTACGAGATAGAACTACCGGATAATAATGTCGTGGAAAAGGCTCTTCTTGAAATTGATTTGTTGACCTTCTCGTTGCAATGGGCTACGGTGGTTCGCGGGAAGATGCTGGTAAGGCCGTAGGACGTGGTGGTGATGGTGGTATTGATGGTATCATTAACGAAGATAGATTGGGGCTTGATGTCGTATATATTCAAGCGAAACAGTGGAAAGAGAATGTAAGTCGCCCTGAAATTCAGAAATTTGCGGGGGCACTACAAGGTCAACGTGCTCGAAAGGGAGTCTTCATTACAACATCGGGTTTTACCAAAGGTGCTGAAGAATATGTGAAAACAATTGACTCTAAGATTATTTTAATTGATGGGAACCAAGTCGCACAATATATGATTGAGCATAACGTCGGCGTTTCTGTAGAGAAAACCTACGAAATCAAACGCGTAGATTCCGATTATTTTGCTGAAAACGCCGAAAATCCCTAACGATGTTAGCAACAAGAGAGAAGAAAATGAGAACGTTCGGAACCCAAGGACCCGTAACTCCTGAAATAAACTACGTTGTGAGCCGCTCCGAGGCACTTTCGGATTTTGTTGACAGAGTGAAAAAAGGCAAATACATCGTCCTCTTCGCGCCGCGCCAGACCGGCAAGACGACCCTCTTTCGCGCCGCTATAGATATCCTCATAACTGAAGCGTATTTTCCAATTCAGCTGAATTTTGAAGTGTATGTTGATTTAACCCCCGCTGCTTTTTATAGTTATCTGCATGTAGATGTTTGCAGAGCAATTGCGTCCGTTTTCCAAAGGCGAGGCAGTATCCCTTCTGAAGATTTGAAACGATTTTTGGAAAACATTGAGGTAACAGACCATGTTTCAATGAGAAATTTTTTTCAACAACTTACCGGTTTTCTGCCCAGTCATGATAATTCCCAAAAAGTTGTCCTTATCATTGACGAGTTCGATGCCATCCCGCCAGAAGCCGTTCGTGGTTTTCTACATTCGCTTCGCTACATTTATCTTGACACCTCAGGTGTCCGATGTCCCTACAGTGTCGGTATTGTTGGGGTCAAAAACATCACGCAGCTCAACTACGATCGGTCAATCTCACCTTTCAATATCCAAGACGAGTTTCACTTGCCCAACTTCACACATATGCAAGTCCAGGAACTACTCGAGCAATATACCCACGAGGTGGGGCAAGCCTTCACGCCTGACGTTATCTTCTCTATTCACAAACACACGGCTGGACAACCCTTTCTCGTCAATCGGTGTGCGCAAATTCTCACTGAGGAACTGGACATTCCTAAAACTGAACCGATTACGATGGCTCACTTTTCTAAAGCACATACGCAACTCCTTGAGGAAGGGAACATCAATATTAGTCATCTGCTTACCAATATCCGCAGGGATCGTCGGTTTGAAAGTCTCCTTATCCGAATCATGTCTTATAAGATAGGTTTGCCCTTCAATATAGACAATGAAATCATGAATGAACTCATAACTCATGGGGTTATTGTAAAAGGTCCTAATAGAATGTGTGAAATCGCCAACCCGATCTATCAGCATCATATTCGGCAAAGCCTCAAACCACTTCCATCCAAACCCCCGGTACAAACCCTGGATACTCTCCTTCACTGAACGCTGGATAATAGACAGCCTCATCACGAAAATCGTGAACGACCTCTCCACCACTGCCATCAGGGATATGCACCCTACAGGTATATTCACTCTCTCGGAATAGTTGCTGCGGTGTCGGCGTGGACGCATCGACGCGATACGTTGATAGGGCATTTTCATCCACCGTGATTCCCAAACCGGGTGCCTCCGAAACCTGAATCGTGCCATCAACAACAGCGAGCCGCGTTTCGAGCAGATCCGATTCCCATAACTCGTGACACGTAATCGCTGGCAGTTCCGCCTGCGATAACACCGCACCGAGATGCACCGAATATGCCGTTGTGATACCCGTGCCGACCATCTGGAGCCAGTAAGGTTGCGCAAACGAGGCACAGAGTGCGTTCGTCCGCAGGAGTGAGTTCACACCACCGCCGACAACGAACCCACCGCAACAGCGTGCGTGCAAACACGATTCGTTGAAATGCTCGACGATCCGCTTCTGGACAGCCCCTTGTAATCGCGCTGCACCCTCGACATCCGTGCCGAGATAGTAGGGACTTTCGTATATGGCGACGTTCGGATGTTCATCTAATTGTTGCAATACAGGGATGGCGTTGCCCGCAGTCCGTAGAAACCCATTGAAATCAATGTCGAGCCGATAGTCTGCTGGGACGGCGTTCCCGACAGCATCCACCTGTGCGAAGATGTCCCGCCACGGGCGCGCTTTGAGTTTCGCGGACGTGTAACCCCGCTTCACCGATTCTTGGACTTCCGCAACCCAGTCTTCCGGGGGCATATCAATGTCCCACCACGAAATAGGACACCTCTCACGAACCTTCGGTCCGATGAGTTGGTAGACGGGCACATCTACGGATTTACCGACGGCATCGAAAAGCGACATCTGGATGCCGAACCCGATGCTGTCATCGTTCATACATGCAAACGCGTTCTGTCCGATGACCTGTTCAATGTTCGCCGATTCATCTGATAGATTTTCGCCGTATCCGATAACGCCGTTACTGAGTTCGACCCGGTAAACGTGGACACGCTCGCCGTGTGTCAAGGCACGGTGCATGTGTCGGCTGACCCGTTCGTGATAGAACGGAACGTTCAACGGAATCGCTTCGAGATGTTTGATACTGAGCATGAGGTTCCTCCCGAAATGGTATACTTTCGTTCACGGAGTTTGCTTTTCGCTTTTTGCTATATGTGTTTCCGAATTGTATCACATTTCTGAAATTGCG